>JBAVPS010000063.1:0-14041 GCA_049693315.1 Rhizomicrobium sp.
GTGCCAAGGTGGTCGATACCTTACGCGGCTATCAGAAGAATCTCGGCATCGCCCGCTTTGATCTGGCGGTCGACTGGGGCTGGTTCATCTTCATCACCCAGCCGATGTTCTGGCTGCTGGATATACTCAACAAGTTCCTGGGTAATTTCGGTCTGGCGATTATCGTGGCGACCGTGCTGATCCGTCTGGTGCTGTTCCCGCTGGCCAACGTCTCCTTCCGCTCGATGATCCGGATGAAGAAGCTTCAGCCCGAGATGGAACGCGTCAAGAAGATCTGCGAGGGCAACCCGCAGCGCCTGCAACAGGAGATGATGGGCCTGTATAAGCGTGAAAAGGTCAACCCGCTGTCCGGCTGTTTGCCGATGGTGGTGCAGATCCCGATCCTGTTCTCGCTGTACAAGGTGATGTTCGTCACCATCGAAATGTACCACGCGCCGTTCTTTGGCTGGATTCAGGATCTGTCGGCGGCAGACCCGACCAGCTACCTGAACCTGTTTGGTCTGTTGCCCTTTACCGTGCCGCAGACCATTCCGTGGGGCCTCGGCTTCCTGGCCATTGTTATCAATGTCGGTATCTGGCCGATCCTGATGGGCCTGTCGCAGTGGGTGCAGACCAAGCTTAATCCGGCCCCCACCGACCCGACCCAGGCCAAGGTCTTCGCCTTTATGCCGTGGATCTTCATGTTCATGATGGCAGCCTTCCCGGCCGGTCTGGTGATCTACTGGACCTGGAACAACCTGCTGTCGGTGGCCCAGCAATACATCATGATGCGCCGTGAGGGCGTCGAGGTGCACCTGTTGAGCAGCTTCAGTGGCCTGTTCAAGAAGAAGGACAAGGAATGACCGGTCCGCTCGATCCCAATACGAACGAACCGATTGACGAATCAGCGGAAAAGGCGGCTGAAGAAGCCGCCGTCCGCATGTTCGCCGGTCCCTGCGATTTCTTCTGGGGTGCCAGCGCAATCGAAAGCCTGCCGCCGGCATCGCTGCCCGAAATCGCCATTGTCGGCCGCTCCAATGTCGGCAAGTCGAGCCTGATCAACGCCCTGACCGGGCGCAAGGGTCTGGCCCGTGTTTCGCAGACCCCGGGGCGCACGCGCGAAATCAACTTCTTCAATTTGGGTGGCCGGTTGGTGATCACCGACTTGCCCGGCTATGGTTATGCCAAGGCCTCCAAGGAGCTGGCAGCCGAATGGCAGAAGATGATCTTTGCCTATTTGCGCGGCCGCGCCCCGTTACGGCGGGTGGTGCTGTTGATCGATTCGCGCCGTGGCGTGATGGAAGTCGACAAGGCCGTCATGGAACTGCTCGACAAAGCGGCGGTATCCTATCTGACCGTTCTGACCAAGATTGACGAGATTCGCCCCGAAGAACGCGACAAGGTTGCACTGAACGTCGCGACGGAGGCCAAACGACACACCGCAGCCTATCCAGAGGTGCTGGCAACCTCGTCCGAGAAAAAACTCGGCCTTGATGGCCTAAAAAAACACCTTGCAGCGTTGGCCTTGCCTCAAGCTTAAGTTATAAGCCCCCCGTTTTAAAAACCCGTTTTTTTGGCAAAGGCGCCCCAATGGCCGTTTCCGAAGAAATCACCCAGGATAGAAATCTGCGCATCATGGCGCGCTGGCGCTCCACCGCCCGCATCCTGATCGATGCTCTGCCCTATATCCTGCAATATGACCGCAAAACCGTGGTGGTGAAATTCGGTGGCAATGCCATGACCGGCGGCGTCACCGAAGATTTTGCCCAGGACATCGTGCTGATGAAGCAAACCGGGATGGAACCGGTGATCGTCCATGGCGGCGGGCCCCAGATCGGTGCCATGCTGAAGCGGCTGGCCATCCCCTCGCAGTTCATCGATGGCTTACGCGTCACGGATGCCGCGGCGATGGAGGTGGTCGAAATGGTGCTGACCGGATCGATCAACAAGCGGATCGTCAGCGGCATCAATGCCGCCGGTGGCCATGCGGTCGGTCTGTCGGGCAAAGATGGTAATTTGATCCGCGCCCGCAAGCTGAACCGCCTGCGCAAGAACCCCGAGACCGGGGTGATGGAGCCGATGGACCTCGGCTTTGTCGGCGAGCCGGACAATATCAACCCGGAGGTGCTGGAAACGTTCCTGAAGTCCAATCTGGTACCGGTGATCGCGCCGGTTGGTGTTGGCAAAGAGGGCGAGACCTATAACATCAACGCCGACACAGTGGCAGGCTCGGTCGCCAGCGCCATGCGGGCAGAGCGTCTGGTGCTGCTGACCGATGTCGAAGGTGTGCTCGATTCCGAGGGCAAACTGATTTCGGCCCTGACTGTGGAAGAGGCCAAGGCATTAATCGCCAATGGCACCATTCGTGGCGGCATGATCCCTAAGATCGAAACCGCCATTCATGCGGTGGAAAGCGGCGTCAAGGCGGCGGTGATTCTGGACGGGCGTATTCCCCACGTGCTGCTGCTGGAGCTGTTCACACCCCACGGCGCCGGCACCCTGATTACGGCCAGCTAGAGCGTCACGCAGCACGAAATCATAACCCTATAAAAATCCGGTTTTGCGACGGGCTTTGCTTTAAGCGGGCCCGCCGCTTAAACTTGCCTGCGGGTAGGCTTCTACCTACATTCAGTGCGCTTCATCTTTTTTTGTGAAAGGGTGAAACACGCCAGGATCGGTTTTAATATGGATAGTCACGTGTCAGTCAGCCCCGTAGCTGCGAAAGCTGCCGATTTCAGCGACGTTGTTAATTGGATCTTCGATCTCGATAACACGCTGTACCCTGCCGCCAATACCGTCTTTCCTCAGATCGACGTGCAGATGACCAACTATATCTCCAGTCATCTCAACCTGCCGCGCGAGGAAGCCTGGGCGCTGCAGAAGCGCTATTACAACCAATATGGCACGTCGCTGACCGGACTGATCCGCCATCACCATATCGACCCGGAAGATTTCCTCAAATGCGTACACCGCATTGATCTGTCTTCACTGGAGCCGGACACCAAATTGCGTGAAGGGCTGGAACGTCTGCCCGGTCGCCGCATTGTGTTCACCAACGGCTCCTCCGAACATGCTGCACGAGTGCTGGAAAAACGCGGACTGGATGACCTGATCGACGCCATATGGGACATCCGTTGTTCCGAATATGTCCCCAAGCCCGAAGCCGAAAGCTATGAACGGCTGATCAAGGGGCTGGATATTGATCCGAACCGCTCGGCCTTTTTCGAGGATATGGCGGTCAATCTGATCCCGGCAGCGCTTTTAGGTATGACAACCGTGTGCGTTGCCCCCGAAAACGCGGTATTTTCCAGCGACGAACATCGCCATATTGCCTATCACACCAGCAATCTGGGCACGTTTCTTAACAGTATCGAGGTTTGACATGACAGTGGATATCGCCCGCCTTATCGACGACGCTTGGGAGGCCCGCACCACAGCCGATTTTGATACCGCAAAGGTACGCGGCGCCGTCGAAGCGGCGCTGGACGGGCTTGATTCCGGTCATTATCGCATTGCCGAAAAAATCGATGGCAGCTGGATTGTACATCAATGGCTGAAGAAAGCCGTTCTCATGTCGTTTCGCTTTTCCGAAAACCACCTGATCGACGGCGGCCCCAACGGGGCCACCTGGTGGGACAAGGTAGATTCCAAATTCGCTGGCTGGGATGCCGAACATTTTATGGAAGCCGGTTTTCGCGCTGTGCCGGGGGCCTTTGTCCGCCGCGCAGTCTATATCGCCAAAAGCGCGGTGGTGATGCCGAGCTTTATCAATATCGGTGCCTATATCGGTGAAGGCACCATGGTCGATATCGGGGCCGCCATTGGTTCCTGTGCCCAGATCGGCGCACATTGCCATATCTCGGCCAATGCGGTGATCGGCGGCGTGCTTGAACCGTTACAGGCCGAACCTGTGATTATCGAGGACAACGCCTTTGTCGGTACCGCAGCCCAGATTGCCGAAGGCGCGATCATCGGCGAAGGCGCGGTGATTTCGATGGGCGTGGTGATCGGGGCTTCGACCAAGATTGTCGACCGCGAAACCGGCGCCATTTCGTATGGCCGCGTGCCCCCCTATTCCGTAGTCGTTTCTGGTTCACTGCCCGGCAAGGCGGGGCAGCCGTCGCTCTATTGCGCGGTGATTGTCAAGAAAGTGGACGCCAAAACCCGTTCCAAAACATCCATCAACGAATTGCTCCGAGACTGATCATGGCCGTAAATCCCGTTGCACTGGCACAAAGCCTCATCCGCCGCCCGTCGATCACACCCCACGATGAAGGTGCGATCACCGTACTGGAAGAAGCCCTCACGCCGCTGGGATTTACCTGCCATCACTTACGCTTTGAAGAACCCGGCGTGCCGGCGGTGGAAAACCTTTATGCCCGCATCGGCACGCTGGGGCCGCATTTCTGCTTTGCCGGTCACACAGATGTGGTGCCGCCGGGCAACCCCGCCCACTGGAAAAGCGATCCTTTCGCGGCCAATATTCAGGACGGTGTGCTGATCGGGCGCGGCGCCGCCGATATGAAGGGGGCGATTGCCGCCTTTACCGCCGCGGTGTCACGCCATCTGGCAAAGGGGCCGCTGAAAGGCTCGATCAGCCTGATGATCACCGGGGACGAGGAAGGCGATGCCATCAATGGCACGCCCAAGATTCTGAACTGGCTTAAAGCGCGCGGCGAAAGCATTGACCACAGCCTGTTTGGTGAGCCGACATCGATTAAAACCATGGGTGACACCATCAAAATCGGTCGACGCGGTTCGATGAATGTCACGCTGACCGCCCACGGCACCCAGGGCCATGTCGCCTATGCGAACGAGCTGAAAAACCCGATCCATGCACTGGCGGCACTAACCGACTATTTCGCCAGCCATCCGCTGGATCAGGGATCGGCGCTGTTCGATCCGTCGACGCTGACCTTCACCACCTTTGATGTTGGCAACCCGACCGTCAATCTGGTCCCAGCCGAAGCCAAAGCCTGTTTCAATATCCGCTTCAGCGATCTGCACACGCCGGAAAGTCTGGCCGATTACATTCGTCTGACGACGGAGAATTTTGCCCGCAAGACCGGCTGCACCATCACCGCCGAAACATCGGTCAGTGGTGTGGCCTCGGCCGAGCAGCCCGGCGCTTATACCGATCTTTTACAAAACGCGATTGCCACAGTAACCGGCGTAAAACCGGCCTTATCCACATCGGGTGGCACATCGGATGCGCGCTTCATCACCGATTTCTGTCCGGCGGTCGAATTCGGCCTGTTCACCGAAAGCATTCACAAGGTCGATGAATGCGCCGCCGTCGCCGATATCGAAAAACTCACCGATATGTATGAAGCGATCCTGGCAGCTTACTTCGCCGGATAATCTACACTGACCAGATACAGCCCATCGGGCGGGGCGACGGTACCGCAACGGGTACGGTCACAGGCGACCAATGCATCGTCCACATCGGCAGGTTTCCACTTACCCTCGCCGACCAACTTCAGTGTACCAACCATCGAGCGAACCTGACGGTGCAGGAATGAGCGCGCATCGGCAAAGATGCGGATCTCTTCGCCCGCGCGCACCACGTCGAGCCGGTCGAGGGTTTTGACCGGCGACTTGGCCTGACACTCGGACGCACGAAATGTCGTGAAATCATGGGTTCCAACCAGCGCCTGCGCCGCTTTCTGCATGGCGTCAGCATCCAGCGCATGGGGCACATGCCAGACCCGGCCATCCAGCAGCACCGGACGGGCGCGCCGCGGCAACAAGCGATAGACGTAATGCCGACCAATCGCCGAAAACCGGGCGTGAAATGCTTCGGGCACGATTTCGGCTGCAATCACCACCACCGGATCGGGGCGCAGGAAATGGTTCATTGCATCGCGCACCTTGTCGGCGGCAAACGGCTTTTCCAGATCGCAATGCGCCACCTGCCCCAGCGCATGCACACCGGTATCGGTACGCCCCGCGCCAGTTACGGTAACCGCCTCCTGCGAAAACGCGGCAATGGCGCGTTCAAGCGAGGCCTGAACCGAAGGGCCACTATCCTGTCGCTGCCAGCCGAAAAACGGTCCGCCATCATATTCGATGGTGAGTTTAAAGCGGGCCATCAGGCCACACCCTCGCCCGCCTTCAGGGCAAAGCCGCGCTGAAATTCCGCTGCAGTGACCACGCCGCGACCGGCACGCTGCACTTTGACAAGGCGCAAGGCCCCACTGCCACAGGCAATCGTCGGGGCCTCATCCAGCACAGAGCCGGGTGTGCCCGTGCCAGCCACCGGTTCGGCCAGCAGGATTTTTAAGCGTTCACCACGCACCTCGCACCACGCGCCGGGAAAGGGCGAAATGCCCCGGATATGACAATCCAGTTCCGCCGCCGATTTGGTCCAGTCGATACGGGCTTCTTCTTTGAGGATTTTCTTGGCGTAGGTGGCACCGTCTGCGGCCTGTGGATTTTCTACCGCTGTGCCAGCTGCAACATCATTCAGCGTACGGATCATCAATTCTGCGCCGAGCGTCGATAATTCGTCCATCACTTCGCCCGCCGTCTTGCGGCCAATGTCGATGGTGACGGTGGAGAGATACGGGCCGGTATCAAGCCCTTCATCCATATGCATCACCATCACGCCGGTCTTTTCATCCCCGGCCATGATCGCACGCTGAATCGGCGCCGCACCACGCCAGCGCGGCAACAACGAGCCATGCAGATTGAAACAACCCAGCCGTGGCGCATCAAGCACCGCCTTGGGCAGCAGCAGACCATAAGCCACCACGATGGCGGCATCGATGTTCAGGGCAGCAAATTCCGCCTGTTCGGCCTCACCGCGCAAAGATTTCGGGGTACGGACCGCAAGGCCCTTTTCGGCAGCAAAGGCCGCCACGGGGGTGGGCTGTTCCTGCTTGCCGCGTCCCTTGGGCCGGGCAGGCTGTGCATAAACCGCAGCGACATCGTGGCCAGCCTCCAGCAGTGCGGCCAGAACCGGAACGGAAAAATCAGGCGAACCCATAAAGGCAAGACGCATGGCGGAAGCCTCGTTCATAGACAGGCTCATGCTTCGACAAGCTCAGCATGAGGATAACTTTGCAACGCTATTCTATGCCCCACACCCTAAACCTGTCGAAGGGTAAGACTGCATAAGCCCCAAACCTGCCCCAGAACCTCATCCTGAGCCCTCATCCCGAGCCTGTCGAGGGAGCGAAGGATGAACTAAAGGATGGGGCAGCGAGACTATTTCAGCTTCTTAGCCTTGGCGAGCTTCTTCAGCAGCATCGTCCGCTTAAGCCGCGACAGATGATCGATGAACAGCGTACCGTTTAAGTGATCGACCTCGTGCTGCAAACAGATGGCCAGCATGCCATCGGCTTCCAGCGTCTGCGGCTTGCCATCGCGGTCAAGATATTCGCAATGCACCGTGGCGGGCCGCTCGACCGGTTCCCAGATATCGGGCACCGACAGGCAGCCTTCCTCAGTCTCGACCCAGTCTTCGGACGTCGGGGTGAGCTTGGGGTTGATGAAGACCCGCGGGTTGCGCACCGGCGGCTTGCCCTCTTCGTCCTTCTGATCGACGTCAATCACCACCATACGGACCGGTTCACCGATCTGCACCGCCGCCAGGCCAATGCCATGGGCGTCATACATGGTTTGCAGCATATCGTCGGCCAGGGCGCGGATAGAATCATCCACCAGCTTCACCTCTTGGGCGACGGTTTTCAGTCTGGGATCGGGGGCTATCAGGATTTCGCGTATGGTCATGGCCGGGAGATAAGATGTCACACTAGTTTGGTCAAGATTGATCCGCAAACCACCTTCGGAAAAAGTTAATTCTCCGATGGCAGAAGAAGATCGCGCCCCGCCAGGGGCAGCCGGGCCGTGGTATCGATTTCGGCCAGTTCCGGCAAGGGGGCGGCAGATCCTTCCACCCCCAGATCGTTAAAACGGCGGGCCTGCGGCATGACCTTGGTTTCCAGACTACCGACCAGCCCGTTGTAACTTTTGACCGAGGTTTCCAGATTGCGCCCCAGCTTGGCGATATGCTCGCCCAGACTGGCCAGCCTGGTATAAAGCTCTTTGCCCAGTGCGCCGATTTCGGCGGCACTTTGCGCCAGCTTCTCCTGCCCCCAGCCATAGGAAATCGCCTTCATCAGCGCGATGAAGGTGGTCGGGGTGCAGATCAGGACACGATGCTTGATGGCATCCTCGAACAGATTGGGGTCATATTCGAAGGCGGCTGAAACGAAATTGTCGCCCGGCACGAACATGGCCACGCAATCGGCCGAACCGGCGATATAGGACCAGTAGGACTTGCTCGACAGGTTGGTCAGCCGCTCGCGCAGCTGCTTGGCGTGCAGGATCAGGAAGCGTTCGCGTTCCTCGTCCGTGGTGGCATTGATGGCGTCGAAATAGGCCGACAAGGGGGCTTTGGCATCGACCACCACGCTGCGCCCCCCCGAAACCCGAATCACCATATCGGGGCGTAAACCCTCGTCGGGAATGGGAAATTCGGTCTCGAAGCTGCAATGCTCGATCATGCCCGACAGCTCGACCACCCGGCGTAAGGTTTCTTCGCCCCAGCGGCCCCGGGTCTTGGGCGAAGCTTTCAGCGCGCCAACCAGATGGGCGGTAACCTTTTTGACCTCATCCTGCTGGGCGGTAACGATTTTCAGCGCTTCGGACAGGCCACCGTAATTTTCCACCCGGGCCTTCTCGATCTCTTTGACCATCAGTTCATAGGCTTGCAACCGGTCGCCCAAAGGCTTGACAGTATCGGCGATGGTCTTGGTGCGTTTATCGATTTCTTCGGCGGTGAGCTTTTTCTGAATCTCGAAGATTTCCTGAGCGCGGCGCGAAAAATCCTCGCTGCTGACTTTCAGCACATCACCGGCCAGAAGCTTGAATTCCTTCTGCACCGCTTCGCGCATTTCGGTCAGCTGGGCCACTTCGGCGCTGTGGTGGCGGGCGGCGGCCTCGGCAGCACTGCGCTGGCCCTCCAGTTCGGCGGCAAGGCGGCGCACCTCGTCCCGCATGGCGGCCAGTTCCGCCTCGGTCCGGGCGGCGTTTTCCAGCCTGCCGCTCATCCGCGCCACGTCGTTGCGGGCATCGGCAGCGGCGGCCCGAAGCGCGTTCTGCTCAACCTCGGCCGTGGCCCGGAACCGCGACAGGGCCTGTGAACGCGCCACCCACGCCGCTCCGCCCGCCAACAAGGCGGCCAGCAAGGCGATTGGAACAAGGATCGGGTCCATGGCAAGGCTCCTGACAGATAACGCTGACGCGATTCGCGCCTGATTTCGGTCTGCAAGGGATAGCAAATTTGCGCGAGGGCGTCGCCGCTCCTATTGTTACCCTATGGTCGAGATTACGCCCGATATGCTGCTCACCGCCTATGCCTGTGGGCTGTTCCCGATGGGGGAGCATCGCGACGATCCCACGCTGTTCTGGCTGTCGCCAGATTTGCGCGGGGTGATGCCGATTGACGGCTTTCATGTGCCCAAAAGGCTGGCCCGCACAGTGCGTGCCAACAAATTCCGGGTCACCGCCGACACCTGTTTTGAGGCGGTGATGCGGGCCTGTGCCGCCCCGATCCCTGACCGCCCCGGACGCGAGGATAGCTGGATCAACGAACGCATCATCACGCTGTACAAGGGGCTGTTTGATCTGGGCCACGCCCATTCGATTGAGGCCTGGCAGGGCGGTGCGCTGGTCGGGGGGCTTTATGGCGTATCGCTAGGCGGGGCGTTCTTTGGCGAGAGTATGTTTTCGCTTACCACAGATGCCAGCAAAGTGGCGCTGGTCCATCTGATTGCCCGGCTGAAACGCGGTGGTTTTATGCTGCTCGACACCCAGTTCCTGACCCGCCATCTGGCGCAGTTCGGCACCGAGGAGGTTCCCCGCCCCCGCTATTTGCAGGAACTGGAACAGGCGCTGGCGGCCGATGCGATCTGGCCGGAACAGATCCCCAATTATTGCCCGGCGTCTTCGGGCAGATCGGGCATCTTTTCGTCAGCCCCCTTGTTGGGCGACACCGGCACCGCCGGTTTGACCGACGGGGCCTGGGACGGCACCGTGGTCATGCATTTGATCACCCAGACATCATAGAGCGGATGCTCCATACCATTGAGGCCGGGGCTGGAGGCGTACATCCAGCCCGAAAACACCCGATGCGCCGGACGGTCGGCGCGCTGATCGGAAATCTGTAAAAAGGCTGAGGTTTCCGGCGTCTCACTCGGCGGGGTCGAATAGCAACTGCGCACCGTGATCGCCAGCGTGGTGTATTTCACCGGCTGGCCAACCGGGGCGTACAGCGCCTTGGCCCGGCCAGTGATTTTATCAAGCGCCCGAAGTTCCAGCACAGGCCGGTCGGGCGTTGGCAGCGGGATGTCCGCTGCCAGCGCAACACCGCTTAACATGGCACCGACAAGAAAGGTCAGCGCCGCCCGTCTCACGGATTTGCCCCAGCCGGTGCGTTAGCCGTAGTGCTGGAAGAAGACGCGTCCGAACCGCTTTTACTGCCGCTGATTCCACCGGCAAAGCGCGAGATCAGGCCCATCAGGTCAACCGAGCCCTGCGTGTTCACAATCTGACCACCAGGGGGCAGCATCTTGTCACTGCCGCCGGGGGAGATCGACATGTAGGAGCTGTTGAGCAGACCGGATGAAGTTACCACCAGCGAGGAATCGTCCGGCACCTTGATGTCGCTGTGGATATCCATCCGAACGGTCACGAGATAATTGGCATCAAGCGTCATGGATTTGATCGTGCCGATTTTGATGCCCGACATCTTCACATCAGTGCCCACGGCAATGCCGTCGACCCGGTTCATCTTGGCGATCAGCTCGTAACCGGACACGCCGGTGGCGCCAACACTGCGATACGCAAAGAGAACGAACAATACCGCCACGGCAATGACAACAGCGCCGACCAGCGTTTCAACCGTATTATTTTGCATGTTTTAAGCGGGGCTCCAGGGTTCATAGGAGCGGTGGGTGGCCACACGGGCACCAGCACGCAGGCTGCCGGGCGGATAATACGCCCCTTCCGTGCCGCTCAAATTGGGAACATGATCCTTTTCCCAGACTTTACGGCCGGTTTCGGCCTGTGCCGCGCCATCAACTGGCACCGTATCGCTGAGGCGGTGCAACCAGGCATGCCACGCGGGCGGAACCCGCGACGCATCCACCGTGCCGTCATAGATCACCCAGCGATGTGCGCCGTCCTTGCTGCAATAATAGCGGTTACCAAAAGCATCCCGCCCCACGGGAACGCCCTTCCACCATGTCATCGCCAAGGTGCCGATGGTAGCATCGTGCCACCATACGAACAGTGTCCGTAACAACCCCATCACCGTCTCTCACATTTAAAGTCTGGGACTCGTGCCCCAATATAAGCTGCCCGCGAACGAATAGCGAGTGGCCAGCCCGATCTTGGCATTGTCCACAAGCTATCCACACATCCGGTTAACACGGTGCATAACTTCTGCGGCATCCCTCATCACAAAAAAGATTTCAGCGTATAGTTGTTTCACCCGCTTGACTCGCCGCTTCTGCAACCGGTCGCATAAAGTTTTGCACGCCTTTGCATCAACTCCCGGTTTAATTAGCACTTGCCAGAAAGAAAGATCGCGGCCAATACTTAGCGCTCGCCACGTCACATCACACCATATTTGGCGGACACCACAATGTATTGCTGGCTGTGCCGGTAATGATTACCACAATCTTGTAGTGGTTTTGTTCGCAATTGGTACAGGCGCGGTTTTGTACGACAGGATTCGGGGTTAGCGGTTCACTTCCTAAGGGGGCAGCATGCGCATTCGTCGGCTTTTCACCACTGCGGGCAACGCGCCGTACGAAACGGTCGCCTTCCGCAAGGCGGTCAGCGAGATCCGTAATCCGGATGGCTCTATCGTCTATCATCAGGACGATATCGAGATCCCTGAAAACTGGAGCCAGGTCGCCAGTGATGTGCTGGCCCAGAAATATTTCCGTAAAGCTGGCGTACCGGCAGCAACCCGCCCAGTGCCCGAAGACGGTGTGCCCGAATGGTTATGGCGCCGCGAAGCGACCAGCGATCAGACCCGTGGTGAAACCTCGGCCCGCGAAGTGTTCGATCGCATGGCAGGCACCTGGACCTATTGGGGCTGGAAGGCCGGCTATTTCGATGGCGAGGAAGATGCACAGGCCTTCCACGACGAGCTGTGCTACATGCTGGCGACGCAGAAATGCGCCCCCAATTCCCCGCAATGGTTCAACACCGGTTTGCACTGGGCCTATGGTATCGATGGGCCAAGCCAGGGCCATTATTATGTCGATTTCACCAGCGGGCAGCTCACCAAATCGACCAACGCCTATGAGCACCCGCAACCCCATGCCTGCTTCATTCAATCGGTCAGTGATGATCTGGTCAATGAAGGCGGCATCATGGATCTGTGGACCCGTGAAGCGCGGTTGTTCAAATATGGCTCGGGCACCGGCAGCAATTTTTCACGCTTACGCGGCGTCAACGAACCATTATCGGGCGGCGGCAAATCCTCCGGCCTGATGAGTTTTCTGAAAATCGGTGACCGGGCGGCTGGCGCGATCAAATCGGGCGGCACCACACGCCGCGCGGCCAAGATGGTGATCGTGGATATCGACCACCCCGACATCGAAGATTTCATCGACTGGAAGATGCTCGAAGAACAAAAGGTCGCCGCGCTGGTGACCGGTTCTAAGGTCGCCGCACAGCATTTGACCGCCATCCTGAAAGCCTGCGTCAATTGTCAGGGAGCGGGCGATGATTGCTATAATCCGGCGAAGAACCCCGCGCTGAAACGTGAGATTCATGCCGCGCATAAATCTTTTGTGCCCGAAGCCTATATCGATCGGGTGATCTCGTTTGCACGTCAGGGCTTCACCGAAATCGATTTTCGCACTTATGACAGTGATTTTGATTCCGAAGCCTATCTGACGGTTTCGGGGCAGAATTCCAACAATTCCGTGCGCGTTACCGATGACTTCCTGCAGGCGGTGCAGAACGACAGCAACTGGAACTTAACTGCCCGCTGCGACGGCGAAACCGTCAAAACCGTGCGGGCGCGTGAATTGTGGGACAAGATTTCCTATGCCGCCTGGGCATCGGCCGATCCTGGCATGCAGTTCCATACCACTATCAACGACTGGCACACCTGCCCGGCAGGCGGGGATATTCGGGCCTCAAATCCGTGTGCGGAATATATGTTCCTTGACGATACGGCGTGTAACCTTGCGTCGCTTAATCTGATGGCCTTCCGTACCGAGATTGACGGCAAGAAGATCTTTGACATTGAAGCGTTCAGCCATGCCGTACGGCTGTGGACCGTGGTGCTGGAAATTTCTGTCACCATGGCACAGTTCCCGTCACGCGAAATTGCCTTGCGATCCTATCGCTATCGCACGCTGGGGCTGGGTTATGCCAATATCGGTGGCCTCTTGATGGCGGCGGGCACCCCCTATGACAGCCGCGCCGGCCGGGCGCAGGCTGCGGCTATCACCGCGCTGATGACCGGCACCGCCTATGCCACCAGCGCGGAAATGGCCGAAGGCTCCGGCGCATTTGACGAATTCGAAACCAACCGCGAAGCCATGCTGCGCGTCATCCGCAATCACCGCCGCGCCGCCTATGGCGAGCGGACGGGATACGAAAAACTCTCCGTCGCGCCGATGCCGCTTGATACCGCCGCAGTGCCCGATGCCGCATTGGTGCGGGCCGCACAAAGCGCCTGGGATCAGGCCCTGCTGCTGGGGGAAAAATGCGGCTTCCGCAATGCTCAGGTTTCCGTGCTGGCCCCTACCGGCACAATTGGTTTGGCGATGGATTGCGACACCACCGGGATCGAACCGGATTTCGCGCTGGTCAAATTCAAAAAGCTTTCTGGTGGGGGCTATTTCAAAATCATCAACCGCTGTGTGCCTGAAGCTTTGCAGACATTGGGCTATAGCCAGAACGAGATCGACGCCATTGTCGCCTATGCCGTGGGCCATGGCACACTGGAAACCAGCACCGGCGCCATCAACCATGCGAGTTTGCGCACCAAAGGCTTCTCCGACAAGGAACTCGGCAAGGCCGAGGC
>JBAVPS010000064.1:0-9213 GCA_049693315.1 Rhizomicrobium sp.
CAGGCGCAAACCCGAAGGGCGCGGCAGAAAATCCCCCCGGCGGCCTCAAAAAGCTCGCTTGTATGCCCGATACACGCTTCGCTTTTTTCGTGGCCGGAGTAATTTTTGCTCGCGCAGAACCCCTGTAATTAATAGGTCCTGACCCTAAGGGCGTGCCGGCCTTATTTTTTCGCAGCAGATTACGGATTAAGTTTGCACACCGCACTGCGTTTGGCCGCCGCGTTGCAATCCATGCTTTCGAAGGGGGATTTACTGCCCTCAAGCGGAATAAAGGCCACCAGCCCTTTGGGCTGTTCCGGGCAGACAAACTCGACCACATAACGCTTCTTGGCGGTTTCCTGACCGATGACATGCAGCTTATCGACCGAGGCCGCGCAAGGCACATGATGGGCGGAAAGTGCATCGACAAAGGTTTGTTTGGTCACAATGGGGCCGGATTCGGTCAGCTTACAGATTAGCCCGCGCTTGGCCGCCTCGCGGCACGGCATGGTTTGCGGCGAAACCGTCTGGCCCGGCAAGGCCGTCACCAGAATATAGCCGGTGCCGCCGGTACAGGCCGCTTCATTATATTCGATCTTGTTTTTGGCGTTCTGGCCCAGCCAGTTCAGCCCGCTAACCTCGCAAGTCACACCGGCCTTGCTTAACACCGCACTGGTCATCGTCATCGGATTAAGATTGGCGGGCAGTTTGCAGACCGTCCCCGGCGCACGCCCGGCGGCGACATCGGCTTTACGGGTGGCTTCGGCCGCAAGACAAGAGAAGCCATAGGGCGTACCGCCATCAACCGCGACCAGGAAATAGCCCATGCCATTGGAACAGGCCGCTTCATAGGTATGGGTATCGTATTCCTTGCCCTCGAGGGTGGCTTTGCCTTCGGCGGCCAGCACCGCGTCGGTCACATCACAGGACAGCGGCATGGTTTTGGTCAGTTGTACCGCCGCGGCTTTATCTTCTGCCATCAGCTGTTCAACCGTCTTGCCCTTATTCTTGCCTTTGGTCAGGCGCTTGGCCGTTTCGTTGTATTCACTCAGTTTGTTGAACTGATCCTGGGTCATGAGACCGGGCGCAACCTGGCTGCTGCCGGGCGTATCCGGGGTAGCCTGCGCCCACGCCGCGCCACAAAAAGCGAAAGACAAGGCGCCAAGCGCCACCACACATCCCGTAATCCGTTTCATCTTACGTTCTCCCAAAGCTTCCCCGGCGTTTTTTCTTTTTAACCAATCATCTCAGCTGCCGCCAGCGCTGCCATTGTCATCAGACTTTCAGGCCCACGCCACCTCACGCTATACTGGTATCACAACTAAATACTGCCACAAACGATACGGGAGAAGTACCATTTATACACTCTGGCGCGCACATCTTCTTGACCAGCGCCATGGGCGCGTAAGCCGCAGGCCCCGTAACGCACTGAAAACACATTAAAAATATAAATAGTGTTCATGCTTTGCGTTTTTGGCATAAAACAATGCGGGTGTGCTGTCCCGAAGCATTGCCGTGGCATAGGGGTATGGCTATTTTGCAGAGGGATTTGACGGGGCCTGACAGCGAAAGGCCCCGTTACGCTTTAACGAGGCGGAGATGGAAACAATGAAACGCCGGCGCGTACTTTACGAAGGCAAAGCCAAGATACTGTACGAGGGTCCGGAGCCGGGCACGATCATCCAGTATTTCAAGGATGATACGACCGCTTTTGATGCCACCAAGAAGGCGGTCATTGAAGGCAAGGGCGTTCTGAACAATCGCATCAGCGAATATCTGATGATGCAGCTCAACGCCATTGGCGTTCCGACCCACTTCGTCAAGCGCCTCAATATGCGCGAGCAGTTGGTCAAGGAAGTCGAGATTGTGCCGCTGGAAGTGGTGATGCGCAATGTCGCTGCCGGTTCGCTGGCCAAGCGCCTCGGCCTGGAAGAAGGCACTGCCCTGCCGCGCTCGATCATCGAATATTATTATAAAAAAGACGAACTGCACGACCCCTGGGTCAGTGAAGAGCATATCACCGCCTTCGGCTGGGCCAGTCCGCAGGATCTTGATGACATGGTGAACCTCACCATCCGCATCAATGACTTCCTGACCGGTCTGTTCCTTGGCGTCGGTATCAAGCTGGTCGACTTCAAGCTCGAATTCGGCCGCTTGTGGGAAAACGACTATATGCGGATCGTGCTGGCTGACGAGATCAGCCCGGATTGCTGCCGCCTGTGGGACGCCTCGACCAACGACAAGATGGACAAGGACCGTTTCCGCCGCGATCTTGGCGGCTTGATGGAAGCCTATTCCGAAGTGGCGCGGCGTCTTGGCATTATGCCAGAGTCCGGCCAGTCGGATAACAAGGGCCCTAAGCTGGTGCCGTAAGGCATCCACATCAGGGGCCTCGAGATACAGGCCCCGGGGCAACTCCCGGGGCCTTTTTGCATTCCAAACCATACGGATTTGACGAGATGAAAGCGCGCGTCTTTATCAGACTGAAAACCGGTGTCCTCGATCCGCAGGGCAAAGCCATTGGCAAGGCACTGACCAACCTTGGTTTCGACGGGGTCGGCGAAGTGCGTCAGGGCAAGCTGATCGAAATCGAGCTGGCCGAAACCGATGCCGAAAAGGCCAAAGCCGCCCTGACCGAGATGTGCCAGAAGCTGCTGGCCAACACGGTGATCGAGCGGTACGAGATCGAAATTCTCTAACGGCCCAGGGGGCATTCATGCGCAAAGTCTTTGCGGCGGGTTTGGCATTGGGGCTGACCTTCGGGGCGTCCTGGGCGGATACTGCCCCGGTACCACCGACCGCGGCCCAGATTGCCACCGCCAAGGAGCTGATGGAGGCCAGCGGGGCCGCACAAACCCTGCTGCCGACACAAAACCTTGAAGCCGCATTGGTTCAGGCCCGCAAAATGGCCCCCGGTCTGGACGATAAAACCCTGGCAAAGCTGCGCCAGATTGTGACTGAAGAATTCAACGCCGCCCGTCCGGGCCTGTTGGAAGACGCGGCCAAAATCTATGCCGCGCACCTTTCCGAAGCCGATATGCGGGCGTTGATCGCCTTTTACCACAGCGAGACCGGCCAGCATCTGGTCGCCGCCACACCCGGGATCATGTCGGAAGCCACCCCCCTGATCACACCGATTATGCAGCACATTATGAAACGCGTGATGATGGAGCTGGTCTCCACATCGGACGACAAAGCGGGAAGTAAAAAGAAATGAAGTCAGCCGTTGTTATTTTCCCCGCCTCCAATTGCGACCGCGATGCCGTTGTCGCCCTGGAACAGATTACCGGCAAAACGCCCTATCGCATCTGGCACGCCGACAGCGAAATTCCTGATGTCGATCTGATCGTGCTGCCCGGTGGCTTCTCTTATGGCGACTATCTGCGTTGCGGTGCCATGGCCAGCCAGAGCCCGGTGATGCAGACCGTCAAGGACCGCGCCGCCAAGGGTGTTTCGGTGCTGGGTATCTGCAATGGTTTTCAGATCCTGACCGAATCCCATCTGTTGCCCGGCGCGCTTATCCGCAATGCCGGTCTGAAATTCGTCTGCAAGCCGATCAGCCTTGAGGTCTGCGAAGCCCAGTCGCGCTTTACCCGCAAATACAAACAGGGCCAGCAGGTGGTTTTCCCGGTCGCCCATGGCGAGGGTAACTATCTGGCCGACGCAGAAACGCTGGACCGTCTGGAAGGCGAAGGCCGCGTGGCGTTCCGCTATGCCAAGGGCGAAAACCCCAATGGTTCAGCCCGCGATATTGCCGGTATCCTGAATGAAAAGCGCAACGTGCTGGGCCTGATGCCCCATCCCGAACGCGTGGTTGATCCTTTGCTGGGTGGCACCGACGGGGTGGCGATGTTTGAAGCTTTGATCGAATCCGTAAGCTGAAACCTGCGCCCCCAGCTGCCAGCATGAACCACGCTGGCAGCCTTCGCCCTTTGCCAAGCGACGAGCTATTTTAGAAACGAAGTGACAAAGCAATGAGCAGTATTTCCCCCAAAACCATCCGCGAACATGGCCTCTCCGAAGACGAATATGCCCGGATCGAAGGCCTTTTGGGCCGCGCCCCCAACATGGTCGAGCTAGGCGTCTTTTCGGTGATGTGGTCCGAGCATTGCTCCTATAAATCGACCCGCGCCCATTTGAAGAAGCTGCCGACCAAGGGCCCGCGCGTCATTCACGGCCCCGGCGAGAATGCCGGTGTGGTCGATATCGGCGATGGCGACTGCGTTGTTTTCAAAATGGAAAGCCATAACCACCCCAGCTTCATCGAACCCTATCAGGGCGCGGCGACCGGCGTGGGCGGCATCTTACGCGACGTCTTCACCATGGGTGCCCGCCCGGTGGCGATGCTGGACAGCCTTCGTTTTGGCGAGCCCAGCCACCCCAAGACCCGCACGCTGGTTTCCGGCGTGGTGTCGGGTGTCGGCGGTTATGGCAACTGCATGGGCATCCCGACAGTGGCGGGCGAGACCCAGTTCAGTGCCTGCTACAACGGCAACAATCTGGTCAACGCCATGTGCGTCGGCGTTGCCAAACAGGACAAGATCTTCCTGTCGGCGGCCAAAGGCGTTGGCAATCCGGTGGTTTATGTCGGTTCGAAAACCGGCCGCGATGGCATTCATGGTGCCACCATGGCGTCGGCAGAATTCAACGCCGATTCCGAGGAAAAGCGCCCCACCGTGCAGGTTGGTGACCCCTTTGCCGAAAAGCTGGTGCTGGAAGCCTGTCTGGAACTGATGGCGTCGGATGCCATCATCGCCATTCAGGATATGGGTGCGGCCGGTCTGACATCATCTTCGTCGGAAATGGCCGATAAGGGCGGCGTCGGGATCGAGATCAACCTCGACAAGGTGCCCCAGCGCGAAACCAACATGACCGCTTACGACATGATGCTGTCGGAAAGTCAGGAGCGCATGCTGGCGGTGCTGAAGCCCGGCCGCGAAGCCGAAGCCGAACGTATTTTCAAGAAATGGCAGCTGGATTTCTCGGTCATCGGCATCACCACCGAAGGCCATCGCCTGATCGTCAAGCATAAGGGCGAAGTCGTCGCCGATATGCCGGTGGGCTCGTTGTCGGATGCCGCGCCGGTTTATGAACGCCCCTTCGTCAAGCGTGCGCCCTATACCGGCACGCCCGCTTTCGACAAGACCCGTTCGCTGACAGCCAGCCTTACCAAACTGGTCGGCTCGCCGGATCTGTGCTCCAAGGCATGGGTTTACGAGCAGTATGACAGCTCGGTCATGGCCGACACCGTGCAGCACCCCGGTGGCGATGCCGCTGTGGTGCGCGTGCATGGCACGAACAAGGCCCTGTCGATGACCGCCGACGTGACGCCGCGCTATTGCAAAGCCGACCCGTTCGAGGGCGGCAAGCAGGCCGTGGCGGAAGCCTGGCGCAATCTGACCGCCGTGGGCTCGCTGCCGCTGGCGGTGACCGACAACCTCAATTTCGGCAACCCGGAAAAGCCCGAGATCATGGGCGAGATCATCTCGGCCATCGATGGTATCGGAGAGGCCTGCCGTACGCTGGATTTCCCGATCGTGTCGGGCAACTGCTCGCTCTACAATGAAACCCAGGGCGAGGGCATCGACCCCACGCCGACCATCGGTGCGGTTGGCCTTATGGCGGATGTCCACAAGATGGCGACGATTGCCTTCAAACGCGCTGGCGACGAGATCGTGCTGATCGGCGACGTCACCGGCCATCTCGGCCAGTCGGTCTATGCCCGCGAAATCGAGGGTGTCGCTGGTGAAAAGGCCGGGGCCTGCCCGCCGGTTGATCTGGCGCTGGAAAAGAAAAACGGCGATTTTGTCCGTGGTCAGATCGAAGCCGGGCTCGACACGGTACACGATATTTCAGACGGCGGTATTGCCGTGGCGCTGGCAGAAATGGCGCTGGCGGGCAAGATCGGTGCCGATGTTGCGGCACTGGGCGACAAGATCCCCTTCTTCTTCGGTGAAGATCAGGCCTGTTATCTGATTGCTGCCCCGGCAGACAAGGCAAAGAGCCTGATCGCCGCTGCAACCCAGGTGGGCATCAAGGCGACCAAGCTCGGCACAGTCGGTGGTACGGCATTGACGCTGGCAGGCGAGACGGTGGAAATCGCCGCGCTCAAAAAAGCCCATGAAGAATGGCTGCCGGCCTATATGGCGGGCTGATCCCGTCAACATGCAGATACGAAAAAGCCCAGCGGATGCCGGGCTTTTTTTTATGGGATCATCAGAAGCCGCATCAATGCTCTGGCTTGGTGACCACGGTCTTCTGGAACAGCGCGCCGAAATAGCGGTGCTGACGCAAAGGATAGTCCCGCACAGTCATCGGCAGATGATCGTGAATATCGGTGCGCCACATATCGAGCGCGAAGGGCTCGAAGATGCTTAAGAAAACCGCCCACAGATAGCGGAACGGGTTCCAGCGCTTCGGCATGGCGAAATCTGCAATCACCACCTGACCGCCCGGGCGCACAACGCGGAAACTCTCGGCCAGGATGCGCTTACGCACCGGATCAGGGGTTTCGTGCAGCAGGAAGAACAGCACCACCTTGTCATAGGCGGCGGAGGGCAGAAACATCTCGGCGGCATTCATCTGCATCAGGCGAATGCGGTCATTAACCGGCAGCTTGCGCCGGACATTTTTGAGCTGGATCGGCAGCACATCAATAATGTCGAGACGTCCACGCCCCGCCAGCACCCGTTCCGCCGTCTTAGGAATAACATCGCCATAGGCGCAGGAGACCTGCAGCACATGGCCATCCTCTGCCGCCGCGAATTCCCGTAGCACCGCACGGCGCATGCGATTATATTGGGTCAGCAGGATGAGATTGACGATCCATTGCCGGTCGAAGAACCAAACGGCGAAGGGATGAATATAGGTCCACCAGTAAACCCGCTGAAGATAATCGGGAACCGGGATATCGCGGACGGTTTCCTCTTCACACAGCGGGGCCTGGGCCAGACCATACACACTCGAATTACGTTCCATAAAGACCCTTTTACACCCAGCCCGTCCGCACCCTGATTACCTGTTTTTCATCACCGGTAGCGAGCAAAAAATGCCGCAGGTATTATCTGTCCCAGCCTTGCAGCACCTTTTTTTCGGTAAATTCCTCGGGAGTGGTTAAAAAACGCCGTTTTGCTGAGAATTTTCCCGCGCCGGGGCCGCGACTGGCATATTCAAAGAAGCGAACATCTTCCGGTTCAAGCTGAAGTTTGCTGCCGTTTTGGGCAGTGTAGCCCATCGCAGACCAGCCTTCGGGCACAATATGGTCGTCCATCCAACAGTTCAGATAGGCACAGGCACCAACATTGTCGGGATCGCCATAGCGCATGCCATCGGCAAAGGTCCTGGTGTGCCGCCAGGGACGGCCCAGCGCCACGGTGTGGGCGGCAACGCCGGCCTCCTTAACCAGACGGCAGGCCGAGAACACCAGACCAACCGGCTGGTGCACATCGGTATCGGGGGCGGCGATATACCCGTTTAAGGCCTGACCGGGGCGCAGACGCGATACAATTTCACAGTTTTCAAACCAGACCCGCCCGGCCCCAAAAATGAAATCAACGCTGCCGGTGATGCGGCATGCCTCGAAACGGCTGCGGCCACTGTCGGTGTATAGCGTGTCCTGATGCCCGGTGATGGCGACATCTTTCAGAGAACAGCGGTCTGCCCCGCCATGAATCGACAGGGCAATGGCCTGCGCGCCGCTGGCACCGGTTTTGTCAGTCGGTACCGGCGGGGGAAGGTGAGCGACATAGTCAAAATCATTGGCGATGGTCAGGTGCGCGGCGGAAAAATCCGCTGCCGTTACCGCCACGGTCTGGGTTTTAAAGGTGCCGATCGGCTTGCCGTCTTCGCCCAAATCGCCTGCAGAGCGGTTAAAGACGATGACGCTTTCATCGCGACCTTCGCCAATCAGACGGATAAAGGGCTTATCGATCACCAGCCGTTCGCGCCACACCCCCTTGCCGATCAGAATACGGTGCGGGCGGTGTGGATCGGCCGGGGCGGCGGCCAGAGCACTGGCGATACTGGTAAAGCGGGGGGCTTTGATATCGTCGCGCAGGGTCAGGCTGACCACCGCATCATAAGGTTCGGCCGCCTGCGACCGCTGCCAGGGCAGCATCGCGCCCAATGCTACCGCCCCGACCTGACCGAGCATCGCCCGACGATGTATCATGCCATCCCCCAATATTTTATGGTTGTGGGACAAATATTAACGCCCATACCGCGCACATTGCAGCAATAAAAAGCCCGAAACCAATGGGGCTGGTGGGCCAGCGCTAAAAACCGCAAGTCCATTAAAAACATAGCGTTTTAAGTATAAACATATAATGCGGATTTATCGCGTTGTGTTTTCAGTTTTAGATCCGGTGCAGCACTTAAAATTTCACAGGACTGCGGCCAGATCAGCAAACGACGGCCCCCCGAAAAGAGAGTACGCATCATGGACACACGGTTTTCATTGGTTCTGGCAGCATGCACATTTTTCGGCATGACGCTGCCACAGCCAATATTCGCGGCGACGGGGTCTGCCGCCGATTTCCGGCTGTCCGGCGTCACCTTACGAAAAACCACCTATCAGGGTCAGCAAGCCTTTGAAATTAAAATGCCGCCTTCCGATTATCAGGACCCGGCAAAAGAGCGGCTTACCGATCGGGCGTTCATGGCGTGGCTTCCTGTAGATTTCCACGACGGAACAATTGACGTCGATATTGTCAGCGATCTTGCCCCCGACGCGCCGCCCTATGCGCGTGGATTCGCGGGGGTTTCATTTCGGATTGATCCCGCATTGCACTTTGAGAACATCTATCTGCGCCCGACAAACGCCGTAGCGAGCGATCAGGTTCGCCGCAATCACACGGTTCAATATTTCGCTTATCCCGATTACACCTTTGACCGCCTGCGCAAGGAATCGCCGGAAACCTACGAGACCTATGCCGACATAGCCCCTGAGCGGTGGGTCCATATGAAGATCACCGTTAGCGGAGGGCAGGCACAACTATATCTGGACCATAAAATGCAGCCCGCCCTTATTGTAAACGATCTGAAACTTGGGTCAGACCAGCATGGTGGTGTCGGCATATGGATCGAGTCTGGCACCATCGCGCATTTTCGCAATCTGCGGGTATCCCATGCGCGGTAGCCTCAAACCGCTATCCCAAACGGTCTGTTGGGAGTGTTGGCTCATCTGGCCGATTTATCGCCCCAACACATGATATTAAATATGCGATCAGCATAGGT
>JBAVPS010000065.1:0-5530 GCA_049693315.1 Rhizomicrobium sp.
TGGTCCCACACAACACCGGCAATACCGCTCGATTTTAAAATGGAGGGCAATCACATCGTTGTCGATGTTGATCTGGGAGGGCGTGAAGTCAAAGCAATTGTTGATACCGGCGCACCGCAATCGGTGATGAGTCTGCAGGTCGCATCCCGCCTGTTGCACATCGACGAGGATACCTTAAAAAAACAGCGCGATAAGGATGACGGTTCAGGTCTGTTCAAAACGCTGACCTTTCAGGGTATCACGGTCAACAATCCCGACATTCGCCTGTTCTCGGATGAGGAAAGTAAACTGATGGGCAACTCTGGCCAACCCAAGCTGATCATCGGCATGAGCATCCTGCGCCAGCTGCACCTTTATATCGCCTACAAAGAAAAGAAACTCTACGTCACCCCGGCGGTGATGTAGCCGCCGGACTGTCTCGCCAACCATACCAAATACGCTATAATCGCGGCTGATGGTCAGGGAGCGTTAGCGATGAAGCGGTATGGTCTGGCGTTTTTGACGCTTGTCTTGTTGTGCGGCCCACTGGCCGCCGGAGAGGCGTGTCAGCAGCAAGCGGTGGCCAGTGCCCCCTTACAAAAGGCGCGCCTGTTCAATCAGGTCGCCACACCGGTTACCATTTCCGGGCAACCTTTGCGCTTTCTGGTCGATACCGGCTCGCCATCATCGATGGTCACCGAACATGCGGCCGAGGCTGCCGGGCTTAAGCCCAAAGCGCTGACCAGCGGCAGTGTTAAGATGTTTGGCGGCGACGAAGCCAAATCATCCGTCCACGTTACAAATTTCAAAATCGGCAATGCCGCTATGCCGGACGCAGACTTTGCGGTTATGCGAACCCTGCGCTTTAATTTCGGTGGCGAGCAGTTTGATGGCCTGATCGGGGCGGACATCTTAGCGCGTTATGATGCGGATTTTGATTTCGCCGCAGGCACGCTGACCCTGTTCCAGCCCCACCCCTGCGATGGTCATGAGATTCAGTGGAAGACCGCCACAGCGATAGAGACACTGCCCTTCACCGGGGATAATGGCCGCATCATTGTGCCGATCACACTCGACGGCAGGGACATGATTGCCATTGTTGATACCGGGGCCAGCGATTCCAGCCTGGGTGCAAAAATCGGCATGGCGAAACTGGCGCTGTCGCCGCAATCGCCCGGCATGGTGCGCGAAGGCCCGGCGGCGGATGCCGACCCGATCTATGATTACACATTCCGGGAAATGAAACTCGGCAGCGTCATGCTGACGGATACGCGGTTTCGCTTCATCCCCTTTTCAAAAGCGCATTGGTTCTTCGCCGGACTTGTCGGCATGCCGGAGCTGAGACGCCTGCATTTGTATATCGCATACAAAGAGCACAAGCTGTATCTCACCCCGGCATCCGCACCGTAGCACGCGGCGAGCCTGTCAGTGGTCAGTTATCGAAACCGAAGCCCTGTTTGCGCGCCGCCGCACCCAGATTGGGGAAATAGACCTTGCTATAGTAATCGCGGACGCTGATCGTCCACGGTTCGCCATCGTCGCGCCCCTGTGCCTGCCAGTGCGCCATCATGGTCTGGTCATACGCCGCGATGGCCGCATCAAGCCCATCGGTCTGATAGCTTTCACGATGCACATAGGTGGACAGCGGCAGGCGGGGCTTGAGCGGCGCATCTTTGGCGGCATACCCCAGACAGAGCCCAACCATCGGGAAAGTATGCTCGGGCAAATGCAGCAGCGCGGCCATGGCGGTCGGGTCATTGCGGATGCCGCCGATTGGCACCACACTGAGGCCCGCCGCATGCGCCGCCGTCATCAGATTACCCAGCGTAATACCGGCATCAATGGCACCGACGGTAAAGCCTTCCAAACTGTCGTGGATCACCTGTGTGCTGCCGGTGGCAGCCACCGCGCGACTGGTTTTATAAAAGTCCGCCACCACGGCGATGAAAACCGGGGCCTGCGCAATCCAGGGCTGACCACCAGCAATTTCAGCGATTTTCTGACGGCGTGCGGCATCTTCCACCACCACCAGCGAAACCTGCTGACCGTTGACCGAAGTCGGGCCATGCCAGGCGGCTTTCAGCACACTGTTCAAAACGTCGGACGGAACCGCTTTATCCTGATAGGCACGAATACTGCGATGCTGGTACATCAGCTCCAATGTCGAATTCAAAAGCACTCTCCTGCAAGATTAATCCGTACACATCACAAAACCATAACGCTGCGGACGGCCCCTTAGGAACGGACCATCTTCAACACACGCGCCTTGGTGTGACGGGAAATACGGCGGCAAAGCCGCGGGCAGCCTATGGTCCTACGGTCATGGCTGGCTGTCAATCACGTCGGCCACACTGCCAATTCCATATATATTCTATGGCTAAGACCAGCACAAAGGCACCGCCGAGCCTTTGCAAAACCGCCCTACAGTGTAAGCAATGAGGCATTTGGAATATTACAGCGAATTTAACCGCCACCAGCGCTTTCGCGGCACAAAGACGCAAGCCCTACGGTAGACGAAAATATTCCTGCCGGATTACCCTTCAAACATAATGGGGATACCGATGAAACATTTTATCTTTGTATTTTACGCACTCTGCTTATTGGGCGCGCTGCTCTGCCCACCCGCCGCAGCAGAAGAAGATTGCCGCCTGCAGATCGTGGCCAGCGTGCCGCTTGAGGAGGCAAAAAATCATACCGGCGTTGCGGCAGAGGTGACCATCGCCGCACACACCTTCCATTTTCTGGTCGATACAGGATCCCCCGTATCGGTTATGACCGAGCAAACCGCAGACACGTTAGGCCTGAAGCAATTAGGATTGCCTGACATATCCTATTTCAAATTATTTGGCGGTGAGAAAACCCGGCATTATGTTGGTGCTAAAGACATTAAAATCGGTGGCACGAATATACCAGCTGCCAAATTCATCGTCGTCAGTACAGAACGATTGCACCACGGCGAGCAATATGACGGACTCATTGGTGCTGATTTTCTGTCGTTGTTTGATGCAGATTTCGATTTTGCCGCACAGAAACTCAATCTGTTCTTACCGCACCGTTGCTCTGGTCGTGCGGTCTATTGGACCGAAAACGAAGATCATATCGCCAAGTTTCCCTTTGCACTGCTTCATGACCACATTAACCTGCCAGTGGTCATTGATGGAAAAAAGGTTGATGCCATTCTCGATACAGGGGCATCATCTACCGTCATGGATATGCATCTGGCCGAAACCGAATTTGGTCTGACACCGCAATCGCTAAACATGGAACGGTTAAGCGCTGCGGATGACCCAGCCCCGACTTACCGCCACACATTTATAACGCTGCAGTTTGGCGGTGTAACTGTAAATAATGTGCCGGTATTATTAATACCGAGAGACAAATCAAAAGTGAGTATTGATCTAATTATCGGGATGCGGGAGATAAATAGACTGCACCTGTTCATCGCTTATAAGGAGCGCATGCTCTATGTGACGGCGGCCGGTGAGAAACGCGCAAGCGCCACCAATCCGTAAAAAGTCCAAACAAAAAAGGCGGGCACCGGGCCCGCCTTCTTCTATATCTCAGCTGCAGACAGCTCAGGCCGGATCGGCCGCAATCCGCATACGGACAATCTTGTCCGGCTCGCCTTCGATGGCACCATTATTATGTTCTGAACCTTTTTTGATGGCATCGATATGCTCCATGCCATCGACCACCTCGCCCCACACGCTGTACTGGCGATCAAGCCACGGCGCATCGGCAAAGCAGATGAAGAACTGGCTGTTGGCGCTGTGCGGGCTGGAAGACCGCGCCATCGAACAGGTGCCACGCTTGTGGTGCTCGGCCGAGAATTCCGCCTTGAGGTCGGCGAGCTTGGAACCACCCATGCCGGTGCCGGTCGGATCGCCGGTCTGGGCCATAAAGCCGGGAATGACCCGGTGGAACACCACACCATCATAGAAGCCGGACCGCGCCAGTTCCTTGACGCGGGCGACATGGCTGGGTGCCAAGTCAGGGCGCAAGGCAATAGTGACCGCGCCAGTCTTCAGTTCCATAATCAGCGTGTTTTCAGGCTCTTGCGCCATCTCTCTTCTCCCCAAGCGCCTTACAGCGCTGTTTCAACAATTTGGCCACCCGCGGGGTCGTAAAGGCAGAAACATTGCCCCCCAACATGGCGATTTCCTTAACCAGCCGCGAGGCAATGGCCTGATGGCGCGGATCGGCCATCAGGAACAGTGTCTCGATATCCGGCGCCAGCTTCTGGTTCATGCCAACCATCTGGAATTCGTATTCGAAGTCCGAGACAGCACGCAAGCCCCGCACGATCACCCCGGCCTTCTGGGCGCGGGCAAATTCGACCAGCAGACCGGAGAACGGCTTTATTTCGACGGACTTACCCCATTTCGCGACCTCAACCCGGATCATTTCGACACGTTCGTCCAACGTGAACACAGGCGTCTTGGCGGCGTTGGTGGCAACCCCGATCACCAGCTTATCGACCAGCCGCACCGCGCGGGCAATGATATCAAGATGCCCGATGGTGGGCGGATCAAAGGTGCCTGGGTAAACGCCAATGCGTTTGAGTGCCATGATTTAACCGTTAGCTGTTTGCGTTGGGAACATCACCGCCCGCATCATCAGGCGCCGCATCGGATTCATCACCGGAAACATCGGCAATGCGCTCAACCGAGACCACACGTTCCTCGTCATCAACGCGGAACACCGTCACGCCCTGCGCAGCGCGGCCCTGGAAGCTGATGTCCCTGACCGGCACACGAATGGTCTGACCGGCATTGCTGATCAGCATAAGGTCATCGCCTTCCTCGACCGGGAACGACGCGATGATGGCGGTGTTTTTCTTGCCCATACCCATGGCCACAATGCCCGAGCCGCCACGGCCCGTGACACGGTATTCATAGGTGCTGGAGCGCTTGCCAAAACCTTCTTCCGACAAGGTGAGCAGGAACTGTTCGCCCGCCCCCAGCGTGGCATAGCGCTCGGCCGTCAGCACGGCTTCTTCGCCGTTCTCCTCGGGCTCGTCGATCACCACATCGTCGGATTCCTCGCCCGCGGCACGGCGCAGGGCGCTGGCCTGTTTGAGATAGGCGCGGGATTCGGCCGGGGTGGCATCGGAATGGTGGATCAGGGCCAGACTGACGATTTCATCACCGTCCGCCAGCTTGATGCCGCGCACGCCGGTTGATTCACGGCCCTTGAAGACGCGGATGTCAGACAGCGGGAAACGGATCGCCTTGCCACGGTGCGTGGTCAGCAGCACATCATCGGCCTCGGTGCACAGCTGCACCCCGACGATGGCGTCGCCTTCAGACAGCTTCATGGCGATCTTGCCGGCCTTGTTGATCGAAACAAAGTCGGACAGTTCGTTGCGGCGCACATTGCCCGATTTAGTGGCGAAAACGACGTGGAACTTCTCCCACTGGGTTTCGTCTTCCGGCAAGGGCAGAATGGTGGCGATGCGTTCGCCATCAGACAGCGGCAACAGATTGACCATCGCCTTGCCACGGCCGGTAATCGGCGCGTCGGGCAGGCGCCAGACCTTGAGTTTGTAGGC
>JBAVPS010000066.1:0-8026 GCA_049693315.1 Rhizomicrobium sp.
CATCGCCCGCGCCCGCAATATGAGCCAGCTGGCACGTGACACCGGTTTGACCCGCGAAGGCCTTTACAAGGCACTGTCCGGCGACGGCAACCCCAGCTTTGCGACCGTGCTGAAGGTTGCCAAAGCCCTGGGGCTGCGCATGACTTTCCGCGCGGCGTGACCTTCAAAATCAAACGGCCCGATAGCGTTCATCGCCTTACCCCAGCGCCTGCAATCTATAGCCCGCCGCCACGGCATTCAGCCCCATCAATGTCAGCAGGCTGCCGTCGGGGGCTTTGGTCCACTGATCCTGCGTGTAGACATATCCGGACACCGCCGGGATGTGGCTGGCGGCATAGGATTTTGCCCCACCCATGGCGAGCAGCGGGGCAACCGCGGCGGTGGCGTTACCGTTGCCCTGCAGCGCGGTTACCACCGTGGCGGCCAGCACCGCGCCCAGATAGTTCGGAAAAGGTGCAAAATTAAACCGGTCCTCGGCCCCCACGGTTCCGCTGGCGTTAAAGCGGCTGTTGTCGAGCGCGGTCTCACAGACCTGCTGCCAGTTGGCATTGGCCGACAGCGCCGGGAAAATATCCTCATCGGAGGGCACGCCCGGGATCCAGCCCGCCGCATCCGTGCCGATGGCAAAAACGCTCAGCGTGCGGGTGTCGCCCAGAAAGCTGTTACAGCCGCAATAGCCCGATGCCTTGGCCGTGTCACAGGCATAAAAATCGTCAACCGGACTGTCGCCAGTACTGGCACTGCCATCCCATGTGATGCTGTCCCAGACGGCGTTGGCCGTGACCTGCGTTTTGCCGCTGTAGCAATGCGACAGGATGTTGCCGTCATTGATCCGCAAGGTGACCGATCCGCCGGATGCGGCAATCACCGGCCACACCTCGATAAAATACCATCCGCCGGAAAGCCACAGATCCGCGGCCGAGGTCCAGACGACAGTCCCGTCAATGGTAAGGCTGACATCGTGGTGCACCCCCCCGAAGGTGATCACCGCCTGCATTGCCCCGGCCACGCTGTCACCGATGCTGAGTGTGCAGGTGCCATCCAGACGCCAGGCAAAGCCGCAGAACTGGCTCATCAGACGGCTGGCCAGTGTGGCAGTCACCAAACCTGCGCGGGTGGTAAGCGCCCTGCCCAGCCCGTCACGGCCTGTTACAAAACCATTGGTCCCGGCCGACCACGTCACCGCGCCACTGTGGCGGGCCATGTCGGCATAGCCTGCTTCATGATCGAAGCCCTCATGGCAAAGCAGCATCACGCCGCCTTGATTTTCAGCGAACCATCGCGGACGCGGGCGTTGACCCATTTCAGCATGGTACTGCTTTCATTGGACAGCATCTGCTCAAGGCTGGAGGATGCCGGTGCGTTTATGCTGGGAGCATAGGTCAGGCTGGCGCTGGAACTCTTAACGGTGCTCGAACTGACCGCACTGTTCTGGTTCACCGCAGACAGGATCTTGTGGTTCGGAATAACCTCGGCCCCGCGCGGGATATTGACCAGTTCCGGCCCCTTTTCACCAACGATGGCCATGCCGCCGGGGGCAGATGCGGTGCCATCGGCGAACATGTCATATGCCATCACCGCGGAGAACGCCCCGGCAGCGGCCACCGGGGCCAGGATCCAGCCGACATAGGGGATTTGTGCCACCGAGGAATATGTCCCCGCAGCGGCCTTATAGGCATCGCCCAGCACGCTTTCGGCGCCGGAGGATTTCTCGATTGTGGCACCGGCGGTCGTTGCCGTCATCTTTTCGGACAGCCTTGTGGTTTCGCCCGCCGCCACCGCCCCGGTTTTGGCGGTTTCGGCCGTTGCCGTAACCGCGACGCCAGCCGCCGCCGCCTGCGCATCCACCGCCTTTTCACCAACCTTGACACCTTTACGGGTGGCAGCCCCGGCGACTTCACCTGCCGTCTTCTGACGCTCAAACAGCAGGTGATACAACAGCCCCATCTGACCGGCAGATTTATCGGCGGCCAGTTCGGTTTTGGACAGCAGCAACCGCTCGGTCATGCCAGCCAGATCGGCCTCGACCTCGCGCTCGGCAAACTGCGCCGCCATGCTGACCAGTGATGCCCCCAGCGTTTTGCGCCCGCCGATCAGATCAGACACCAGGGTCTTTTCCGCCCCGGAAATCTCGCCGACCGAACGCAGCCAGGCCTGCGCCTGCAGGTCGGCCATGCGCCGGGCCTCTTCCGCCCGATCCTGATCGAGCTTGGCAAGTTCCGCCGCGGTCTGTGCCGCAGCAATTTTCTTCTGATCTTCCGCCCGGACGAAGGCGATGGAATCCCGGGCATAGCCGATTTCGGACTGATCAATCCGGGCAATCTCGGCCACGCCTTCCTGTTTGGCGATGTCGATCAGCTCGGCCAGTTCTTCCTGCTTGGTGATCAGCCCGGCGGTGACCTCAGCCTGCAGCGCAGCGCGCTGCTGCTGATAGCCGATCTGCCTCAGCCGCAAATCGGTATCGAGATTTTCTTTGGTGATGGCGGCCTGCTCGGCAGTGGCACGGCGGTGCTCGGCCGTGATGGTATTGTTGTATTCCGTTTCGACGGTAACACGCTGCGCCCCGGTCAGCCGCCCGCTCGCCAGCAGTTTCTGATAGGCCTGATTGATCAGCCGTTCGCGCTCGGTCGCGCCAAGGGCTTCATTGGCATTAATCCCGGATATTGTTTCCTTGGTCTGGGCAATCTGCTTTTCGCCATCCTGCCGGGCCGCACTTTCCCCGGGGCGGCTTTCCGCCTGACGCAAAGACTGGATCTGACGCTCCGCGGCGGTGACAGCCTTGGCGTAATTGTCCTTCATCGCCTGTGTGGCTTGCGGGTTTGCTTCTGCTTTTTGCAATTCGGTGATCTGGGCCTGCAGCGCCGCAACTTTCGTGCCGGTCGCATCCAATGCCGCAGCCAGTGCGTTGGCCTGCTTCAGCGCGGGAGGCAGCGTATCGCCTGCATTTCCAGCGGGTTTCTCTGTTTTGTTTTCGGATTTATCTGGTGCCGCGGCAGGCGCCTGCCGTATGGCTACCATCTGACCACCGGGGCCGGCCACAAAAGTCGTATTCGCCACGCGGTGAAAAAACGATGCGATGGAGTCAACCGTTTCGGCGGTTTTTGCCTTCACATTATCCATGAGCATCGTCCACTTCACCTCGAACTCATGGGCATCTTTCGTCGTTTTTTCATCCATTACGACACCAAGGCCCTGCATTTCCCTGGTAACGGCAGCCGTTCCAACGGCCCATTTCTCCAGCGCCGGGGTGAGTTCCGCACCAGAGCGGCCGAACAGTTCCACCTCCAGCTTGGTGCGGCGCGAGGTATCCGTCATGTTCAGCAAAGACCGCGACACCTGCGCCAACGCCTCGTCGGTGGGCAGAAAGGCGTTGACGCCAAGCTCCCGCATTGCGGCGGCCTGTTCACCGGTTTGCGTCTGCGCCGCCCCCAGCGAGGCATTGAACTTGCGAATAGCGGTGTCGACCGTCTCGCTCGACACCCCGGCGGATTTTGCCGCCTCGGTATAGGCCTGATAGGCCGTTGTCGTCATATTGAGCACTTCGGCTTCATGCTCGACATGGGCGGCGGATTCAAGGGCCTGCCGTCCGAACTCAACCAGCGCGCCCAGCCCCAGCGCCAGACCGAACTCGCCCATCATATTTTTGGCTTCCGATACCGCCCCCTTAAACGACGATACGCCGGACGAGCTTTGCGTCAGTTCCGTGCGCAGCGACTTGGTCTGGTTCTGGGCATGCAGCATCTTTTCCGACAGCTGCACCATCTGGCCTTTTAATTCATCCGTCATGCCGGACGTGGCCGCGGTGCGGGCCAGCTTGTTCAGTTCCGCGCTGAGCGAGGTGGTTTCCGCCCGGGCCACGGCAAATTTGGTGGTCAGGTCAATGATGTCGGCACTGACCTTGACGGAAAGATTATCGGCCATTTTGGTTTCCCTGCGCCTTCAGCGCCGCCTGGGTTTCGTGATCGGGGAACGGGCCACCCGGCATATTGAGCCCGGAAAAGCGTTTGATTTTTCCGTCTGACCTTTTGCGCCCTGCCGACAAAGGCCCACCCATCATCTGATACATCTGGGCGGGATTAAGCGCGCCGGACTTCCAGCGCTCTTCCAGCGATTTACGCTGATCATCCTGCGAGGCGGAGCGCCGCGATGGCTTCCATGTCGTGTAACAGCCCGCCAGCATTGCCAGCATTTCATGCACCGGCGGATTTTCCGCCCAGTAATCGGTCAGATCATAGATATCCGGCAGCGTCATTTGCCGCACAGCTGCCGGGGGGATGCCCAACGCCGTCGCCACGCGGCAAAACAGGAACTTCCAGTCCGTTACGCCGCCGGTGCGCCTTCCCCCGAGGGCGCATCCTTGTCCTCGTCCTGCAGGCGAAGGCCGGAAAGATGAATGATCGCCGCGTACGCCGCCTGAATTTCCGCCTCGGTCAGGCGTGTTTTCAGCAGGGCATCAGCCGTCTTGTCGGGATAATCAGCCGATAGCCCGGCGGCGATCACATCAATTTTATGCTGCAGCACGGCGCCCATCAGTTTGCCGGTCAGCGCGCCGTCATCTTTTTTGTCTTTCAGCGGGTTCTGATCAAACACGATCACCCGCACATCGATGAGTTGCTGCACCGTCAGGGGGCTGCCGACGTCGTAGCTTGCCCCACCAAGCGATATGGTAACTGGATCAGACATCTGTGCCTCGTTATTGATAAATTGCTCAAAGGGGGCGACGGGCAGGATCTGACACCCCTGCCCGGCCATCCCGAAAAAAAATTACGCCAGCGTCTGCAGCGAGATGATACCGATCTGATGGGCACCGTTATCCATCACCGAGAAATCGTATTCCGGCAGATTGAACTTATCGAGCTTGAAGCCGAGCGAGGTTTTGCTGGCGGTGCATTTGAACAGACGAATGTAAAAAGTCTGGCCATCGAACACCGTCTTATAATCAAGCCGGAACGTTGGTGTGGTACCCAGCAGCTGGTTATTCCAGGTGGCGGTCTGACTGCTACTGGACGTATAGCTGTAGGAAAAAGAAATCGAGATTGAATCCCCTGCATCTTCCGCCGCAAAGCTATAGATGCCGGTCGATTCATCGACGGAATATTCGCCAGCGGTCAGCGCTGCCGCGGATGCGGCCTTCTGCATGGCCTGATTGCTCTCAAGGTCAATAACCCCGAGGTCGGACAGGAACGTGCCGGAAGATGGAACCATCGGTGTGACAGTATAAGACGCGGCTTCGGGAATTTCTTCCGTCAGCGTGGTGGCATCATGCTGGCTGCCGCGCGTAAAACTCTGCCCGAGCAGAAAGGTTGACATCGCCCCGCCACTGAGTAGCGCCGGCGAGATTTTGCCGGTGACCTTCATCTTGGTGCGCCCGACCAGCAGCGGCACCTGATACTGGCCATAGAGCTCGTCGGTATCAAACGAGGCATCGACAGAAAATTCATTGCACAGCCCCACATTAAACGGCGTGGCCGGTGAAATATCGGTGCGGGAGGCCCAGGCAATGCCGGGGCCGAACAGCGCAAGGCCTTCAGCTAAAGACATTTTGATCGTCCTTTTTTCAGTTAACCGGGTTGCCGGCGGATCAGGCGGTCGAGCCACTTAAACAAGCAGAACGTTGACCGGGATGACGGCGATTGCCTGCTCTGCCAGATCGCCAGGGTAATGATCGATCTTGCCTTCGACGCGGGCCCAGCCGGACAGACCAAGCAGCCCGCCCAGCGTGAAGGTGCGCGTCATCGGATTGTCAGGGGCAAAGGCATCCAGTACCGCTTTGATCAGCGCATCAAGCTCGATATCCGGGGCAACATCCGGGTTCCTGCCCGCTTTGGCATAGAGCCAGATTTCCAGATGCAGAATGCTCCGGGCCAGACGGGCATCCTGCCAGACGATATCTTCGCCGATATGGCGCAGGAACATGGCAGGCTGGTTCGGGCAATCCGCCCACATCCGGATGCGGCGCGAGGCATAGGAGATGCCGGAAACCTTCTTTTTGAGGTGGCCCCACAGCGCGGCCACCACCGGCTCGTAATCGGTATTCATGACGGATTTTCCCCGATGGCCTGTTCGATGGCGTCCTGAATGGCCGTCATGGCTTCGTCGTGCAGGGACCGCGCCGGGCCGGTGATAAAGTTCCGGGCATTCAAGTTAGGCTTACGGTCGAAGCGATCGACAATGACGGTCATCGGCGCACTGAGGCGGCTGCCGAAAACATGATCAAGCCGCATTTCATGCGACCGCACCGCCGCTTTGCGATGGGCGCCATAGTTGAGCGCCCCGGCCTTTGCCCAGTCCCCGGTAAAGCGCACATTGCCGCGCACATACTGTGTGCCCTGGCTCATGGTCTCGGCGATATGGCTGCGTAAAGCCCCGCTGCGGCTGGGCGCTTCCGAGCGGATCATGCCATACAGGCGATGAATGATCTGCGCGATGTTCTCGTACAGATGTTCGCGCGCCCGCTCGGGGAACTGATCGAACTTCAGTTGCAGGCCGCGAATGCCCCCGATCTCGACACCGATATCCGCCATGGTCAGGCCACCACCGGGACGCGGTATTGGCCATCGAGCAGGCTGACGATTTCGGGCGGCAGGGTTCCCTGCTGACCGGGCGTTGTACCGATCCAATATTCTTTGCTGCCCGTATTGGGCTGATCGATCTTTTTAAGCCGCGGATCGAGATTTTCTTCCAGATAGCGCTGCGTCACCAGCCTGAGGCAGGCCATTTCCAGATCAGCCGGAACGGTGGCATAGCCCGCGCTGTACGTGACGGTGGTGGTCAGCGCCTCCCACGTCACCGGCACGCCGGTACAGGGCGACAGCCGGATCAGCTGCCCTTTGGCGGCATCGAGCAGAAAATCCTGTGCCGCGGCGCTCAGGGGGACGGTTTGCGTGGCAGATGCCGCCTGCACGACCGAGGCGATCGAACAAACCGGCCAGCGCGACAATTGCAAGGCCCGGACGCCGCCCGGTACCTGATAGGGATAGCCGTCCTGCTCGATGAGACAGATATCGGTCAGCGTTTCAACGGCAAAGACCCGGTTGCAGTAATTGGATATCGCCATTGAACATTGGGTAATGGCGCTTTTTATCCACACATCGCGCCGGGCCCGCCGGGCCACCTCGGCAGCGGTGGGATCGGCCGTTTCGGCATCCGCATCATCGATATTCAGCTCGGATTTGACCATGTCCAGTGTGGTCAAATCGTAGCTGCTGGCCGTGGCGCTCACCACAGAAATGACGTTATAGCCCACGGCGTAAAGCTCCTATCGGGTTTCCGCTCTGCCGCCACGGGTCTGGTATTTGGGTTGCGCATGCGACACGTGGTATTGCGATTTGCCGTTCTCTGCCGGCACGGCTTTATCGAACACGCTGGCAACGATGCGGGCGGTACCCGCCGCCACCAGCTTTGCCGCCATGCCATCGGGCAAGATGCGCGACTCCCCGGTCTGGATCGGCAGCACGGGGCGAAGAAACTGCACTTTTTTCATGGATCTCTCCGATACCTGCCGACGGCACGGGCCATCGGCAGGTTGGGTATTACTGCGGCAGACGATCAAACCCGGCGAAGAAGCCGGTGGCCTGCGTGTTCGCCGTATCGGTGGCACTGGCCGACAGCGTCGGCGTGCTGTTGAGGCGGACATACCGCCCGGCGCTGTGCAGATCGACGCCAATCTCGAAGGCACCATACTGGGCTGATCCTGCCGCATTACCTGTCGCCACCACCGACGAGCCGGAGGCATACTCCGACCAGATGGTGCCGTCGGGGCTTTCCTGCACGACATAGGCCAGCGTCAGCGTCGCACCGGTGGCAAGCGTTGCTTCCCACAGCAAGGCAAAAGCCGCACAGCCTGCGATACCGCCTAAGAAGCCAAAGCGGTCGATGCAGTGCCCCGTGGTGGCGGTGGCATTACCGGTGCCACCCGCCGTGGCCGACGCCGCGGCCGACAGGTTTTTGAGGCTGCCCAAAGCGGCAACATCATGCAAATAGACCTGATCCATAGGTCTGTTCCTTTCCCGATGAGAGGAATATC
>JBAVPS010000067.1:0-2715 GCA_049693315.1 Rhizomicrobium sp.
CCGTTTGCATCCTGCGGAACCGCATAGCGCTTAAGCCAGTCGGCAAAGGCGTCTTCGCTGACATGCGATGCGGCAAGGCCGGTCATAATCACACCAAGCTCTACAGGCGGGGCTTTAAGGTGAAAGCCGTTGCGGCCCAGAAAGGCCAGCACTGCCGTAAGCGCTGCGCGTTTGTTACCGTCCACAAAGGGGTGGTTCTTGACGATGCCGAAGCCATAAGCGGCCGCCAATTCGCATATGTCGGTCACGCCGCCCAGATTATGCTTGTTGATCGGGCGAGCGAGGGCGCTTTCCAGCCCCCCCGGATCCCTAATGCCGTCTGCACCGCCAAAACGGGCTAAACCAATGCGATGGCCGAGTAGTAAGGCAGGCGTATCGAGCCAGGCGATGCTCATTTGGCCAAAAACGCATAGACGTCTTTGTATTCGTCCATCCCGGCTTCAATCAGCTCGAGCTGGGCGCGGGTTTCCGGGTTAAGCGCGGACAGCAGCAAGCCGTCAGGCGTCATGGTGGCGTAAACCTCTTCACCCTGCTTGGCGTTCATTTGGGCCAGCAGATCCTTGGGCAACACGACACCGGTCGAACTACCTACTTGGCGAAGTTTCAGCGCATACATAACACTCTCCATCTTTTCGTTATAACATACGTTATAATACGAAGTGTTGCAACAGCTGCCATCCAAGGCGGGGCGTAAAATATGAAGGAGAAAAGGAGGTTGTTTCTCCGGTGGTTCTAGCTCTGTATGGTGTGATCGCTCATAAAAATAAACTTTTGAAATCATATGGCACAGTTGAGCACATATTTTTGCTCAACTAATTGAAAATAATGACTTTTTATACTGTTCTCGACCGCACCATTTCTTTTCATGTTCAACAGGTACGCTGGCGCGTGCACCACCTTGGGGTAGCGTTGAAGCAATACCCAGTTATAGGGCGTTATACCGAAGGACTTCCTCGATCGTCATCATCATGGTCATCGTCTCCATAGGCGAGGGGCGGAAGCCAAAGCGTTCGTAAAATGCTTTGGCGCTATCCGATTTGGCATGAACCAGGATCGCCCGTATCCCGATGGTTTGTGACGCCCCGGCGATGCGCAGCACGGCATCTTGCAGTAATCCAACGCCATGGCCCTTGCCCTGATAGGCTTTGTCGAGCGCCAGGCGCCCGATCAATACCGCCGGTATCGGCTCCGGCATATTGCGGCGGACTTTGCCGGTTGCAACCGAGTGCAGGAGCGATGTTGTCGCCAGACTGTAATACCCGACGACGGTACGCCCATCGCAGAGGGCAAAGGTGCGGGACGCGCCTGTTCTCTCGTTAAGCCGGGCACGTTTTTTGAGCCAGGTATCGAGTTCTGATACGCCCGAGGCAAAGGCTTCGGTTTCGTGGTCTGGCACCAGTGGCTGCGGGGCGTTTAAGCCCATGATGGCTTATGCGCCAGAAGCTTGCGCAAGCCGGGATTGTCAGCGGGGGGGGCCGACAAGGCTTTTTCAAAGGCATCCCATTGTGCGTCATCAAGGTGGAACACGCGGCGGTCAGCCAGGGTTTCGTAGGCCGCCGTCAGGCTGCTATCGAGCAGAAATTCACTGACCGTCTTGCCAGCCACTGTGGCGGCCATCTGCAGGGTGCGCTTCATGGCCGGGGCCATGCGCAGGTCTACGCGTTCGGTTCGGGCTTCAGCGGATTCACTCATGATCGTATCTCCTGCCAACACTGTACCATCCGTACATTGTCAGGACAACGCTTTTGTTGCCGGGGCGTGCCGGGCAGGGGATTGGGGCGGAGATTGGTCACCCTTCTTCTGTTATGTTTCAATTATATCAATTGGTTGTTTTGTATTTTGGCGCGTGGCTGGTCTGGCCGTGCGTCGGGGATACGCTCGCCGTCTTGCAGAATCTGATGGATGATCTGTTCCAGCTTTATCAGCGCGTCACGTTTTTCCGCCCCATAGTCCCAGCGGTCGTAAATGCCTTCAACGCCGGCAATATCGTGGCTTAAGACGCGTTCGCTGATATCCGGGCGCACGCCGGCGCGGGCCATCAGCGTCTTGGCGGTGCGGCGCAGGTCGTGGATGCGCCAGCCGCGTTTTTTCAGTTCTTCCTTGGCCGCTTCGGCCTTGGGGGCGTCATCACCTTCGGCACATGCGGTCAGTTTCTGAATATCCGCCAGATCGGCAATCGCGGCTTTGTCTTGCCGCGTGTTCGCCCGCTCGATCATCAGATCGACCATGGCCTCGTCGAAATAGCGCTTGGATCGGCTGAAGCCGGAGAACGCTGCCGTGCCATTGGTCGTGAAAACAAAGTCGCACCCGTCAATTCTGGGCTGTTCTGCAATCAGCTGCAGCATGGTCGCAGACAGCGGAATGGCGCGCAGCTTACCGCCTTTGTCGCGGGCCGGGGGGATGTTCCAGACGTCGCCGATTATTTCTGAATGCCGCATGCCGGCAACCGCGTCCCGGCGCTGCGCCGTCAGCAGGCACGCCATGACAATGCCGCCGAAAACATTCGGCCCATTGTTCCAGCGCGGTTTGCGCCTGGCCGTAATCCAGCATGCTTTCAGTTCCTCGTCGGTCAGAACTCGGCTGCGTGTATGATCCTTCTCCTTGGTGAGGCGCATGCCCGGGGTGATCGGAGAGATGAAGTCGTCATCGCTGACCGCATACCAGTTCATGAGCTTAGACAGGCGCCCCAGCGCCCGGTCGGCCATGACTGGGCCG
>JBAVPS010000068.1:0-2001 GCA_049693315.1 Rhizomicrobium sp.
ACAGTTCGGGGACATAGCGCTGGGCGTAATGGGCCAGGAATTTCAAACGGTTGACCAGACCAACGACACGCTGGCCACCATCCACCACCGCCGCCGCAGCCAGATCGGGCGACAGACGAAAACGCTCATAGGCCTCGGCACAGTTCATGCTGAGGGGAAATGCCGGCATTGCTAAAGCCAGATGCCCTGCCCGCCATTCGTCGTCGGATGCAGCTTCAGGCAGGAAATCCGGCACCACCGTACCGATCGAACTCATGAAAGGATGTCCCGCTAAACCAAACGCATGTTTACGAAATTATGACGAAATCGCCAGCATTGTTATACGGATTATTTACGAACCTTTTTTGAATAGGGGGAAATCACGCAAAAGAAATAACCCGATATATAAATTGAATAGAATTAGGACCACTCAGTTCATAAAAAAGCCAGACACTGGCGCATACACTGTATCCGTACTCAGGAAGCGATCGAGAACACCATGCCGACCCCACCGCCGACAGGTCCTCAAACCCGCCAGGCCGCTTGCCGCGCCAGCGAAGATCGCATTTACGCCGCAGCCACCGATTTTTCGGAAACCCTGTCCCTTACCCAGTTGCGCGCCTTTATTACCGAGGCGATGTGCTGGCGCCGTTTGCTGACGCTTCGTCATTAGTTTGGGGCACTGATACGGGGCACAGGATCAGGAAAAATCTTTGCGTTCGGGTATGCGGTTAAAGGCGATTTTGGCCCCGGCATAGGGCGACATGCATTTGGGCTGCGGACCGATCGCCACCGCATCGCGGCCATAGCGCTGGTTCAGCTTATCAATCGCTTCCGACAGTTTAAGATGCTTCTGACTTTCTGCGGCATCAGGGCGCCAGCCGAACAGATCCGGGGCGATGGTGTCGGTCTCAATCAGATTGCTTAAATAAAGCCCGGTCTGGCGCACGGCCAGCACCTCGTCCGGGGCGACGATGCGCGCCCAGCCCAATTCCAGTGCGGCCAGAATGGCAAAGCTGTCGGCGGTATGGGCCATGTCGACGGTGGCCTCGCGCTTCTCGCCGCTTTCGGTTTTCAGCCACACCGTAACCCGCCCGGCCTTGTAACCGGCCCGGCGCAGGCGGCTGGCCGCCCGTGCGGTGAGCTTGCGCACCACGATGTGGGCGGTGGGTGCATGGCGCAGCTCCGGCCCCAGCACATGGCTGTGGCTGATCGACTGTGTCTCGGTCACAATGTCGGGCGGATCGATGCCATGCAGGGCGTACCAGAAGCGTTCGCCATTGATCGAGCCCCAGGCCCGCCGCGCCGCGGGCGGGGTCAATTCCCAAAAGCTTTTTATATCAAATATTCCAGCCTGATAGAGGCGGAGCTTCACGTTCTTGCCGATGCCCGCCAGATCGATCAGATCCAGCCCCAGAATGGCCTCGGGCAAGCGGTCGGCACCCAGCACGGTCAGCCCGGCGGGCTTCATCATATCGCTGGCGATCTTGGCCAGCAGCACGCTGGGGGCCAGCCCGACCGAGGAGCGCAAACAGCAGCCGACATTTTTGAGGATGTCGGCCTGAACCCGCCGGGCGATGGCGATGGCGTTTTCGGTCTGGCGCTCCTGCCCCATCAGCTCGCACGCCACTTCATCAATCGACGATACCTTGTTGACGTGTAAGTGTTTTTCTATTTCGTCGATGATGCGGTGGTGGAAATCGACATAGACGTTGTGGCGGGCCGGAACGCAGATCAGACCGGGGCACATCTGCCTGGCCTCGTAAACCCGGGTGCCGGTTTTGATGCCGAAAGCCTTGGCCTCGTACGAGGCGGCAATGGCGCAGGTGGCGTCGGACTCCACCGGGGTGACGATGATCGGCTTACCGCGCAGGCGCGGAGCCAGCTGCTGCTCGACCGAGGCGAAATAGCTGTTGAGGTCAAGAAACAGCCAGTTGAGACAGGCGGCGTCCTGCCCCTTGCCCGGCCTCAGCTTGATGATACCCACGTCCGACATGAGGGCGAACATAGCAAGAACATTTG
>JBAVPS010000069.1:0-7303 GCA_049693315.1 Rhizomicrobium sp.
GGCTGCGGGGGCCGCTGCGGGGGCTGGCGGGGCGGCCTTTTTGTTATGGGGCAGTTTGCTGACGTCGTAATGGGGGCCAAGGTCAAGCACGAAGGCCGGGCCCAGATCGACGGTCTGCTGATCGGCCCCCAGCAGGACCGAGACATTAAGCTGTCCCGCGCCATAATCCTCGCCGGCGACGCCCGAGGCGTAATACATCGCCCATGTGTCGGTCACCTCAGCGGCTTCGTTGAACAGGTTGGTGTAGGGTTCCTTGGCCTGCTGCACCGCGATCGAGCCAAGCGTTGCCGTGGTGCCGCCGGGCGCCGGGGTTACCGCGCGGGCCCAGAAGCTGACCAGAATGACATCGCCCTTTTGAATGGGCTTTTTAATAGGGGTTGCTGCTGCGGCATCCCAGAGGTGCGCAGGCTTTGCCGCGACTTCAACACGCATCGCGGCACCGCCGGTGACGGTGCTGTCTTTTTTCAGCGCGGCCTTTGCACCCCAGGCCGACCAGGCGTTGGCGGCGGGCGTGTTGAGAAGCTGATTGAGAACGGCGGAACCTGCGCCGGCATCCTCGGCCCATGCGGGGCCAGATAGTGCGGCACCTGAAAGAAGCGCGGCGCTCATCAGGCTGATCAGAAATTTCGACATGTGCAAAATCCTTACCCTTCGTTTCCCAGCGCCAATTTCCGTTGTTTCAGCCTCATGCGTTTCGGGCTGCACAAGATAGGTAAGCGCTTTACCATATTGTTACATATGCTGCGCGCGGTAAAAGGGCAAGCTGCTGTTATCCCTATAAGAATACTTCACTTAAGGGCGTTATGGCGGTGGCGTCTCGGGGACGGTTTGATACAACTATTAGTACACATTAATCGTGCAACTCAACTTTTGGTGTGTATAATGCTGTTGCAATCTTGAATTGCGAACATGAAGGGAGCGTGCCGTGAAACATTTTCTGACAGTGTTGGCGTTTGCCTCTGTGGCTTCAGCCGGGTTGGCATCTTTTGCGTATGCTCAAGAGTCCTCGCCCCCGCCTTCGATCGATATTCCCGCTGGCCCGATCTGGAACCAGCAGGACGCTGAAAAGAAGTGCCCACAGGTGTGCCCGCCGCACTGGAACGGGCAGTGGACGACGACCGAATGGGGCAAGATGTCGGTTTGTGGTACCAAGGAAGGTGTCGATGTTCCGGTCGGGCCGATCTGGAATAATGATGATGCCAAGAAGAAGTGCCCGTCGCAGCTTGCGACGATGAAGTGGAACGGTAACTGGAAAACAACTGTGCCAAACAAGATGTCAGTCTGTGGCTGCACATTGCCTGTGCCGTTGCCGAACTGAGTATTGTGGGGGGAAATGGGGGGAGGGCACCTCCCCCTGTTTTTTATGTTATCGAGTTGGTGTTTTCCGTATCCGCCGCAACGCCTTCCCAGCGGCTGACGGCAACACAGGCAACCGAGTTGCCGATGACATTGGTGGCGCTGCGCCCCATGTCGAGCAAATGATCGACCGCCAAAATCAGCAGCAGTCCGGCATCGGGAATACCGAAGTACGGCATCGCCGCGGCGATCACCACCAGCGAGGCGCGCGGCACCCCGGCCATGCCTTTGCTGGTCACCATCATCATCAGCAACAGCGTGATCTGCTGCGGCAGGGTCAGCGTGATGTGATAGGCCTGCGCGATGAACATGGTGGCGAAGGTGCAATAGAGCATCGAGCCGTCAAGGTTGAAGGAATAGCCCAGCGGCAGCACAAAGCTGACCACGCGTTTGGGCAGCCCCATATTTTCCAGCTCGGCCAGCAGTTTCGGATAGGCGGCTTCGGAACTGGCGGTGGAAAAGGCCAGCAGCGCCGGTTGGCGCGCGGCGCGGAACAGGGGGGCGACCCGACCGCGCAGGATAATGGCGGCGATGGCGAACAGCACAATCCACAGGGCAATCATGGCGAAATAGAAATCACCGACGAACTGCACATAGGTCAGCAGCATCTTCGCGCCCTGTGTCGCCACCGTGGCAGTGATGGCGGCGAACACGGCAGCCGGGGCGGTCAGCATGACATAGCCGGTCACCTTCAGCATGACCTCGGCACCCTGCTCGGTAAGTGAGACGATTTCATTGGCCTTGCCGTGCATCGAGGCAATGGCGGTGCCGACGAAGCAGGAGAAGACAACGATCTGCAGGATTTCGTTTTCAGCCAGCGCGGCAAAGACCGACTGCGGCACGATGTGGGCGATGAATTCAGCGAATTTGAATTCCTTCATCGCTGGCATGGCACCCGACAGCGCCCCCAGATCATGCGGCGAGAAGCCATTGCCCGGGGCCAGCAGGTTGACCAGGATCAGCCCCAGCGTCAGCGACAGCAGCGAGGCGCAGATAAACCAGCCCAGTGATTTGATGCCGACCCGGCCCACAGCCGAGGCATTCTCCATATGGGCGATGCCGGTTACCAGCGTGGTGAAGACCAGTGGCGCGATGACCATCTTGATCAGGCGCAGGAAGACGGTGGTGATGATTTCCAGACCGCTGGTCAGCGCCTTGATCTGATCGGCGTCAAGCCATGCGTTGGCAGCCAGCCCGGCAAAGATGCCCAGAACCATGGCCAGAATGATTGCCAGCGTGAATTTATTTTTCATGACTTCCCCGGAACGTCGAAAAGATGTGGGGCAAAGGCTACACGATGGGTCCGCAGCGCCCAAGCATAATCTGCCTTAAACTGCATCATGCCTAAAATTAGTTCTGTTTTGACCGCTTCAATTTAGCCGCTAGAGACGTAATCATGTTTTGCTATGTTTGGTTGCTGTTCGGCTGGGGCATGCTATTGCGGTGAAAAATTTCAGGGAGATATGGGGTATGCGTTTTATATTGTCTGTATTGATGGCGGCGTTGCTGCTGTCGCCGGGGACGCTGGCGCAGGCTTCTGCTGGCCGTGCGGCATCAGGCCCGGCGCAGACGCCGCCGATGGGGTGGAACAGTTGGGATGCCTATGGCTTCACCATCACCGAAGATCAGTTTCGTGCCAACGTTGCCGAACTGGTGAAGCTGAAAGATCTCGGCTGGAAATACGCGGTGATCGACGAAGGCTGGTATATGGCCGATCCCCTCGGCAAGAATTTGCAGGAACGCAACTATCAGCTGGATGGCAACGGTCTGCTCATTCCGGCGCTGGCGCGGTTTCCGTCTGCTGCGGGCGGGGCTGGTTTGAAGCCGCTGGCCGATCTGGTGCACAGCCATGGTCTGAAATTTGGCGTGCATATTATTCGCGGCATTCCCAAACAGGCGGTTGAGGCCAATCTGCCGATTGCCGGTTCGCATTTTCGTGCTGCCGATGCCGCCAATAAAGCGGACCTCTGTTCGTGGGATGATGGCAATTACGGCATCCGCGATACGGCCGCGGGGCAGGCCTATTACGATTCCATGGTTAAACTGTTTGCCGACTGGGGAATTGATTTCATCAAGATCGACTGTGTTGCGGATCATCCCTATGTCGGCAGTGAAATCCGTCAGATCTCGCAGGCCATCAAACACAGTGGCCGCGAAATGGTCTTAAGCCTGTCACCGGGGCCGACCAGTCTCACCCATGCTGCTGAGGTTGGAAAGCTGGCGCAGATGTGGCGCATCGCGGATGACACCTGGGATGGCTGGAGTTTTGCACCGAAAGACTGGCCCAACGGTGTTCTGACCGGGTTCGATAAGCTGGCTCAATGGCGCGGCCATGCCAAACCCGGTAACTGGCCCGATGCCGATATGCTGCCCTTTGGTTCCCTGCGTCCCCATCCCGGCTGGGGTGAACCACGCGCGTCGCGGCTCAGCGTCGATGAGATGCGCACCATGTTCACGTTGTGGGCCATCGCGCGTTCGCCATTGATTTTGGGCGGCAATCTTACCGAGCTGGACGCCGCCACCCGCGCCGTTATCACCAACAAGGATGTCATCGCGGTCAATCAGACGGTTTGGGACAGTCATCCGGTGGATGTGGCGCAAACTTCTGCCCGCGTCTGGGTGGCCCAAGGTGGCGCGCACAAGAAACCCACGCGTTATGTCGCCGTGTTCAATACCGCGGATACGCCGCTGGATTTTGCCGCACGCTGGCAGGATCTGTCATTGCCTGTGCCGACCGCCTTACAGGATTTGTGGGGGGCTGAGACAAATCCGGCCCGTGCCGACGGTCTGAAAATCCATCTGGCACCGCATGCCAGTGTGATGTACCGGCTGCAATAACAATAAAACCGGCGGGGTGCCCCCCCCCCGCCGGGTTTTACGCTTTTTCAGCCTTACGGGTTTATTCCGCACCACTGAAATTCCGCTTTCCCAGCGTCGTCTGTTCGTCGGTGCCTTTGTCTGCCTGCATGGCGGGCGGGGGGCGTTGCTGCCTGCTCAGACAAGACCGCCTGCTGGCGGCGGGAAAAATCGCTACACGGATAGAAAAAGATCAGTCTGGCTACAATCTGTGCAGGCAGCCCACTGTTTAGGGGCTTTCGTGCTGGGAAATATGTGACGCGCGGGATTAAACCAACAATCAGAAATAATACAGTATACTTTATACTTGACCCGTAATTTTTGCCCATGATCCTATGTTTACACGGCACTCGAGTTCGTGAGGTCGCGTAATTTCAGTAGTAAAGGGGTCATGTATGCAGAGGCTTTACCGTGTGAGACCTCGATCTCGTAACCGGCTGATGGCTGGTGCGGCGGTTGTCGCAATGCTGGCTGGGGGGCAGGTTGCGCTGGCGCAGGGCGACAGCCAGCCGGTTGAGGTGGTTGTCGTTACGGGAACGCATATTCAACGGCCTAATCTGGCGAGCTATTCACCGGTTACCACCGTAAGTTCTGACGATCTGCAGATTACGGGCGTCACCGAGATTGAAACCTCGCTCAACCGGTTGCCGCAGTTTACCGCCGACGCCAACGAAAATGTCTCCAACGGTTCCGACGGTACCTCGGCGGTCAACCTGCGCGGTTTGGGCTCCAACCGTAATCTGGTGCTGATCGACGGTCAGCGCATGTTGCCGACCCTGGCGGTCGACATGAACTTTATTCCGTCTTCGATGATCGAGCGCGTCGACGTGCTCAGTGGCGGGGCCTCGGCGGTCTATGGTTCCGACGCCATTTCCGGCGTCGTCAATTTCATCATGAACAAGCATCTCAACGGTGTGCGCGTTGATGCCGATTACAGCATCTATCAGCACACCAATGATTTATCCTCGGTACGCACGGCCATGGACGAAGGTGGCTATACCAAAGCCGACAAATTCGTCATGGACGGCCGAAAATATAATATGAACGTCGCCATGGGCAGCGATCTGGCGAACGGCCGGGGCAATATTTCAGCCTATATCGGCTATCGCAGTGTCAGCCCGGTGACGCAGAATACCCGTGATTATTCCTCCTGTCCGCTCAGCACCAATTCGGACATGAAGAGTTTTTACTGCGGCGGTTCGAGTAACGATGCCTATGGCCGCTTCACCTTGCTGTCGGGGCCGAACGAAGGCGCAACTTTCTCTAATGCCAAGGATGGCAGCAAAAGCTGGGTAACGACGGATAACAGTTTCCTCTATAATTATTCCGGCTCAAACTACATTCAGCGGGATGACCGGCGCATCAATGCCGGGGCTTTCGTCAACTACAAGATTAATGAATTTGCCGAAGCCTATGGCAATTTCATGTATATGAACGACCACACCACCTCGCAGGTAGCGCCGAGCGGCGTCTGGCTTGGCACGGTGTTTTCCATCAACTGCGATAACCCGCTGATGAGCGACACGCAGAAGGATCTGCTGTGTGGTTCGACGACCTCGACCGATGATGCCACCGCCCTGATCGGCTATCGCATGGCGCATGGTGCCCCGCGCGTCAACGATCTGCGCCACGAAGATTTCCGCTTTCAAGCCGGGGTGCGCGGCAAGCTCAACGATAACATCTCCTACGACATCAGCTATATGACGGCGGAGATGGTCTATCATTCGGTGTACAAGAATGACGTCGATCAGGATAAGGCCGCCAAGGCGTTAGAGGTGGTCGATGTTGATGGTGTGGCCACCTGCAAGTCGGTGGTTGATGGTTCCGACAGCTCCTGTGTGCCGCTCGACATTTTCAGCGCGAACGGGCCGTCCAGCGATGCCTATAAATATATTTTCTCCACCACCTTTGCACACAGTACGCAAGGGTTGTCGCAGATCTCGGCCAACCTGTCGGCCAATCTTGGGGCCTATGGCGTAACATCTCCGCTGGCAAAAGATGGTCTGTCAACAGCGTTCGGGTTCGAACATCGTGCGGAAACCCTGTTGTATCAGGTCGATGAACTTTCCAAGGCCAATGGTAGTTCGGATTCCGACGGCAAGGTCGGCAGCAACGAAGTCTATGGTGAACTGGATTTCCCGCTGGTGCAGGACAAACCGTTTATCAAGTCGCTGACACTCAATGCCGCCTATCGCTACTCGCTGTACGATGCACATTCGACAAGCTCGAGCTCGGATGGCAAGTCGTTTTCGACCTTCAAGGCCGAAGCCGATTATGCGCCAGGCGATGATGTCCGCTTCCGTTTTGGCTTTAACCGCGCGGTGCGGGCACCCAATATCAGTGAGCTGTTCACCGCACAGGGGGTGGGCAATGTCTCGGCGGTTGACCCATGCGCTGGCACATCGCCGACGGCCTCTTTGGCCCAGTGTGCACGCACCGGTGTGACGGCCGCGGAATATGGTAAAATCACCGCCTGTCCGGCGGATACCTGTGTCGAGCTGTATGGCGGCAACCCCAACCTCAAGCCGGAAACCGCCAAGACGATCACCGCGGGGTTCGTACTGACGCCGACCGATCTGGAAGGGATGACCTTCTCGGTCGATTATTTCCATATCCGGGTCGATAACTATATCAGCAGCGTCGATCCTACGGTCATCATCTCGCAATGTATCGAGACCGGCAGCGACTTCTATTGCTCGCTGTTCCACCGCGATCATAGTGCCGGGGGCATTCTGTTTGGCACCAACGGCTATGTGGTCTCGACCAACGTCAATACCGGCTATCTCGAAACCTCGGGCTTTGATGTCGGCTTTAACTATCGTGTGCCCACCGATTCCTGGGGCAATTTCGATTTTGATATGGTCGGCACCTATCTGATCGACAAGATCACCGAGCCGTTGCCCGGCCTTGGCACATATGACTGCAAGGGCCTGTTCGGGCCGACCTGTGGCGAGCCGTCACCTGCCTGGCGTCATAATTTCCGCATCAGCTGGCAGTTGCCCGATCATACCACTACGGTGTCGCTGGGCTGGCGCTATTTCGGCGGGGTCAGCCTGTCGAGCAATACCAGCAACGCCTATCTGGCTGGCAC
>JBAVPS010000070.1:0-7428 GCA_049693315.1 Rhizomicrobium sp.
ATATTCAGGTCAGCCTTGGCCCCGACATAAGGCTCAGTTCAGCGCCGTCACCAGACGCAGATTGAGGATCGTACCGGCGACATCGTTCTGGGTATGGATGTTCTGATTATAGGTCAGCTGCAGCGCCATATTGTCGAACTGATAGCCAATCAGTGGCCCAATGCCGGAATTGACCACCTTGCAGCCCTTCTTGGCCGCACAGCCCACCGCGCCGCTGCCGCTATCGTTGGTCAGCTGGTTTTCCTGATGCGCACCGATGCCGAGCGTCCATTTGCCCAGCGTTTTGGCGACGGTATAGTCGACCGCGATCTGCTGACCGGAATGATAGTCGGTCTTGTGGTTCTTGAAGTTATAGTCGTAATGCGCGCTGATGCTGAGGTTCCAGCCATCCTGCAGCCAGCTGACGCCCAAAGATGGCTCCAGTGTCCAGAAGCCGTTACCCGAACCAATGCCACCACCGCCCGGCAGGTCACCCGGAGACGAGGTCGCATCATCGGCATACACCGTCAGATTGGTGGCGACGTGAAAATTCTCCGGCAGGGTCCAGGCCAGCTGAAACGGAATGAAGATGGTGTTGAAGGTGCCCCAATGGGCGTTGTCCGACAGGCTGGCCGTATTGGGCGATTTGAAATTGGTGTAGTCGAAGGGCTGCGCCACCGCCATTGAAAGATCGGCACCAAAAATCTGATAACCGGTCTGCCACAGCACGACAGGCACTTCGACCAGCACATCGAGCTTATTGCCGGTCTTGTGCCCGCCGGGACCGAACTGGTCATAAGCGGCCCAGTAATTGTGCATCACCCCGTATACACCCGGCGGCAACGCGGCACCGGCGGCCATACCTTCGTCGGATCCCCGCAGATGCGGATCCCACAATTCCATCGCCTGGGCGGATTGAGCGGCTGACAAAATACCAATAATGGCAACAGTCGCCAGTAAGGTCGTTTTCGATAGTGTGCGCATGGAGTGTCCATTCGTCTTGTATGCAGGGTGAAAATCAGCCTGCGGCAATACAGCATCATCAGCGTTATGTGCCAGATTTCTATGACTTTTCTGCCTATTTAGGCGCAACCACACAGTGCGTCGTAGTCCTCCATATCGCCAGACGCGGCCCAATACCCGCAGCGGAGGAGATTCGCGAAACTTCGTCGCTAAGGGCATGGCAATCTGGCCACATATGCGGCGAAAAGATGGTTAGCGGCGGCAAAAATGTTGAAAGCGGGGGCTGCACTTTTGTCGCAGGGCGCGCCATGACAGCGCAGTCAATCTAATCAAAACAAGGGTATAGATTTTTGTCCACCCAGCCATAACCCCATACAGGGATTACCGAAATTTCGTGACATCTTTGCAAAACTCCTTTATGTAATTGCCTCACAAAGCGGACGGGAAGCCATTCCAAAAAAGAACGGCCAAGTTCGGGGAGAGAATTCTGAGGGTTTGATAGAAAAAGGCCGGGTTCGCCCGGCCTTTTTCGTTGTTGACACCTCGGGTTCATTGACCTTCTCTGCCCGTCCCACAGTATTCGTGTCTGACACTCCAAATGATCGCAAAATTTTTCGGGCTTGAACCCGGCGCTGCTGCCCTGCGCCGCGAAGTGGTGGCAGGGGCTACGACCTTTCTGACCATGGCCTACATCATGTTCGTCAACCCGAAGATCCTGGCCGGGGCCGGATTGGACGAAGGGTCCTGTTTCGTGGCGACCTGCCTGGCCACGGCGCTGACCACCGCGATCATGGGGCTGTATGCCCGCCTGCCGGTGGCGCTGGCCCCCGGTATGGGGCTGAACGCCTTTTTCGCCTTCACCGTGGTGCCCAGCTTTAACGGCGACTGGCGGCTGGCACTGGGCTGCGTTTTTCTGGCCGGTGTCCTGTTCGTGCTGGTGTCGGTGACCCCGGCGCGCGAATGGCTGATCAACGCCCTGCCTAAAAGCATGAAGCTGGCGATTGCCGCCGGGATCGGGTTCTTTCTCGGTCTGGTCGGTCTGGCCGATGCCGGCATAGTCGTGGCCAGCCCAGACACCCTTGTGCAGGCCGGCCATCTGACCGATCCCAAAGTGCTGATTGCGGCAGTCACCTTCATCATCATCTTTGCGCTGGCAGCCCGTGGCGTGGCCGGTTCGGTGCTGATCGGCATTGTGGTGGCGACGATTGCCGCGGTTCTGATGGGCCTGCAGCAGGTGCACGGCATCGCCAGCATGCCGCCATCGCTGGCCCCGACCTTTGGCGCGATGCATTTTACCGGCGCGCCCGCCGCCGTCATCGCCACCAGCGTCTTTGTCTTTCTGCTGGTCGAGATGCTCGACACATCAGGCACGCTGACCGCGGTTGCCCATCAGGGCGGGCTGTACGAAGCCGACGGCAAGCTGAAAAACGCCCGCAAGGCACTGACCACCGACGCGGTGGGCTCGATCATCGGGGCCACACTGGGCACCTCGCCGGTCACCGCCTATATCGAAAGCGCTTCCGGTATTCAGGCCGGGGCACGCACCGGTCTGGCCGCGGTGGTGGTGGCGCTTTTGTTCCTTGCCAGCCTGTTTCTGGCCCCGCTGGCCGCAAGCGTGCCGATCTATGCCACGGCACCGGCACTGGTGTTCGTCGCCGCCCTGATGGGGCGCGGCCTGAAAGATATCGACTGGGATGATCTGACCGAAGGTGCCCCGGCCATCCTGACCGCGCTGGCCATTCCGCTGACCTATTCGATTGCGGCGGGTATCGGCATCGGCTTCATCGCCCATACCGGCATCAAGCTGGCAGCCGGGCGCTGGCGCGAGGTTAACCCGGCGGTCGCCACCATCGCGGTGCTGTTCGCCATCAAAGTCGCACTGACGTAAGGCCAAAGCGCCGTAGCGCGTCAGCACCATAGATTAAAAGATCAGCGACGGCTGCCGTCAGGTGGTGACGCTGACATTGTTGCCGGCGTCCCACATGGTCGTCGACGAACTGCCCGATCCTGAAGAATGGGCTTCGCCACCAATGATCCGCTGCGCGGCGGGCGACAGATCAACCGTGTCGGTCACCGTGCCGGAGGTGGAGGACGACCCCGAGGCGGCGGCAGCAATCTGAGCCAGTGTCTCGGTACTGCTGTTGCTGCTGGAGGTGTTGGTGTTCGCCGTCGTGACCGTATTGCTGGTACTGCTGGTCGAGCTCGACGAGGAGGTGCTGTCGGACGAGGACGCACTGCGCGCCAGCGCCATCAGCGAGGCACGATACTGGCTGACATCAGTATAGGGCGTGCTACCCGAACTGTCCTGCGTATTGGCCACGGCGTTGTAATAGACTTTTTGCTCCATCGTGCTCATCGCATCGAACTTCTTCAGTTCGGCCTGCGCCGCCGCTGCAATGGCCGCGCCGCTGCTGTCACCGCTGCTGCTGGCGCTATTGACGACCGAGGCCACCATCTGCTGCAAATATTCTTTCATCACACCAATCGAACTGCGATTGGTCTCCATCCACAGACGCTGATTATTGGGGTCCATGCCATTGAGCTTGCCGGACAGCGACATATCCTGCAGGCCCATATAGGCGCGGAACTGTGACTCAAGATCGTATTTATTGCCGACATTGAGCACCACCGAGGTCAGTGACAGAAACTGCCCCTTGTGCTGCGAAAACATCGACGCTGTATCAGCGGCATGTGCAACCGCACGCCCGCCGCCCGATGTTGAATCCGTGGAGGTCCCATTGCCTGTCTTGCTGGCCGATTGACTAGAGGACTGCATCGCCGCGGCTGCTTCTGCAGTCGCCGCAGCGCGAGAGGCTGCACTTGCACTGCCACCGGAAGCCGCAACATTGCTGGCGACCGAGGAACCGGAGGCAGTAGTGGCTGTAATCGCGACACTCATTGTCGTGCCCTTACAGAGAGCTACTATCATACTATAGTATAAAGATATTAACCCATGGTTGCAAGCCTAGACACAAATTATCGCAAATACTCTGGAAACACCCAAAGCATCCGGACTCAACCACAGAAGGAAGTTTACGCCATATCCGACTTTACAGCCAGGTTAAAACAACTCTGGTGATCGGCTTTTTGTTCCAGGCATCGTCGGCGGCACCACGGGCAGCACGGCGTACCGCTTCCGACAGGGCATCCTCGGTATCGCGTTTGGGCTTATAGCGCCGCAGCGCGGCATCGACCGCATCGCGCACCGCCGATTGTACTATTTCGGGAATACCTTCCATGACGAAAGTCGGCTCGGCGGCAATCCGCCCCTTGTCGTCCAGCACCAGCGAGATGGCGATCAGACCGGCATAGCTGAGCGAGCGGCGCAAACGGGCCAGCCCCTCGCCTTCCGGCACCAGCACCGAACCATCGACATGGATACGGCCCGAGGGAACCTCGTCCACCACCTCGACCGGGCCGGGGGCCAGCCGCAGCATCTGGCCGTTGGCACCCGGCACCACGGTTTTGACGCCCAGAGAATGGGCCAGCCGGACATGGGCGCTTTGGTGGCGCAGCTCGCCATGGACCGGAATGGCGATTTTTGGCCTGAGCCAGCCATAAAGCTGTTTGATGTCGTCCTGCGCCGGATGGCCGGAAACATGGACAAAATGATCCTCGGCCGACAGCACCTCGACCCCCAGGGCAGTCAGGTGGTTCTGCATGGCGAAGATGCCCAGCTCGTTGCCGGGAATGACGCGCGAGGAGAAGATCACCTTATCGCCCTCGCCCAGCTTGACGTAGGGGTGGTCGCCGGTGGCAATGCGGGCCATGGCGGCGCGCGGCTCGCCCTGACTGCCGGTGCACAGATAGAGCACGGTATCGGGCGACATATGCCCGGCGGCTTCCTCATCGGTGGTCTTAGGAAAATCCTTTAAGTAACCGCAGGCTTGCGCGGCATCGACCATCTTGTGCATGGCCCGGCCCACCAGTACCACCCGCCGCCCGGCCGCCACCGCCGCCTTGGCCACGGTTTCCAGACGGGCAACATTGGAGGCAAAAGCAGTCACCGCCACCCGCCCCTTCAGGGTGGCGATCAGATTGTTTAGCCCGACGCGGACATCAGCTTCCGAACCGGAATGGCCCATCACCATGACATTGGTGGAATCGCAGACCAGCGCCAGCACGCCGTCATCGCCCAGCCGTTGCAGCGCCGACATATCGACGTTTTCGCCAAGCAGCGGACCGTCGTCGATCTTCCAGTCGCCGGAATGGACCACGGTGCCCAGCGGCGTATGGATCGCCAGCGCGTTGGGTTCGGGGATCGAGTGGGTCATGGTGACAAACTCGATCTCGAAGGGGCCGAGCGTGACACGGCCTTTGAGCGGCACCGCGTTAAGTTTGGCTTTGGTCAGGCCCGCTTCGGCCAGCTTGGCGCCGATCAGGCGCGCGGTAAACGGCGTGGCATAGATCGGGCAGCGCATATCGGGCCACAGATGGGGAATGGCCCCGATATGATCTTCATGGCCATGGGTGGCGATCAGGCCGAGGACGTCAGCGCGCCGCTCGGCCAGAAAGCTGACATCCGGCACAATGACATCCACGCCCGGCGCGGCACCTTCACGGCCGAACAGCACACCGCAATCGGCGATGATCCATTTTTCCTCGCCAGGGGGGCCGAAACCATAGGCATTGAAGTTCATGCCAATTTCGCCCGAGCCACCCAGCGGCAGGAAAACCAGCGCGTCGTCTTCGTTATGTGTCATCACGCCAGCAATCTCATTTGACCAACCCGGATTTGTTACGCTCGTAGACCAGCACCAGACCACGAATGGTCAGGTCGCGGTCAAGATAGTCGATCATCTGCGACTGGCGATGAAACAGACTGGCGAGGCCCCCGGTGGCAATCACCGTCATCGGGGCGGCATATTCCGCCTTGATCCGGGTGACGAGGCCTTCCATCAGCCCGATATAGCCCCAGTAGAGGCCGGACTGCATCGCGGGCACGGTATCCTTGGCAATAACATGGCTGGTGCGCGCCACCGCCACACGCGGCAGCATGGCGGCGGCTTCGTGCAGCGCCTGGGCCGACAGATGTAAGCCGGGGGCGATCACGCCGCCTTCATGGCAGCCATCGGCCGAGACGACATCGAAATTGGTCGCGGTGCCAAAATCGATGATGATCATCGCACCGGTATAGCGCTCGTAGGCCGCGACCGCGTTGACGATGCGGTCAGCACCCATGGTTTCTGGATGGTCGATATTGATGCGGATACCGGGATCGACCGTGGGATCGCCGATCACCATCGGTTCGCAGTGGAAATAACGCCGGCAGAGCTGGCGCAAATCGAACATCGCCGCCGGCACCACGTTGGAAATGATCGCCGCGTCAAAATCACCAAAGGACAGAGCGTTGAAGGCCAGCAGTGGCGACAGAAACACCGCATATTCATCAGCGGTACGGTTGCGGTCGGTGACAACCCGCCATTCGTGGCGAACCGTCATACCATCGCAGACCGCGAAAACGATATTGGTGTTGCCGACATCAATGGCAAGCAGCATGGGAACCCTTTCACGCCCGGCTGAAGGCTTCAGCCCTCAGATAAAGAACACATCACCGGCAGAGATTTTACGCGTAGCCCCCGCTTCATCCAACAGCAAGGCACCGTTTTCATCCAGACCGGCAAACAAACCGTTGCGAACACCCCGTCCGGCCTCACCGGCATGGGCCAGCCGGACCGTAACCGGGGCCCCCAAACCGACCGCACGGGCCAGCCAGGCCTCGCGCAAAGGGGCAAAACCGCTTTTCAGCCAGAGCCCATACCACTTGGTCCACGTCTCGGCTAGGCGGAAGAGTGCGACCTGCGCAGTTGGCACCACACCGCCCAGCGCCGCCAGCGAGGTGGCACCATAGGCGGTTTTGTCCGGGTGGGAGGCAAGATTAACCCCGATGCCGACCACCAGCACCGGCTCGCCCAGCCGGGTTTCACTTTGCGGCAGCGTTTCGGTTTCCAAAAGGATGCCGACGATTTTCCGCCCGTTGGCCAGCACATCGTTGGGCCATTTGACCTCGATCCGAGCGGCGGGGGCAAAGCTTGCCAGCATATCCGAGGCCGCCAGCGCCGCCGCAAACGACAACTGGGAAAAATCGGCACCGGGCGGGCAGATCGCCAGCGAGGCAAACAGATTGCCGCTTTGCGATTGCCAGACATTGCCGCGGCGGCCCTTACCCTGGCTCTGGCGCTCGGCCGTCACCCAAAACGGCGGCGCCGCCCCCCCGCGGGCGCGGCGCAACGCTTCCGCATTGGTGGAATCGGTTTCAGCAAGCGCAATCAGGCCATAACCGTCAGGCCAACGGCTCACGGAAACAAGGCTTTCGCGGCCAGATCCGCCGCCTGCACCAAAGGACCGGGCAGGAAGACGAACAGCAGCGAGATCAATGCCGTCACCGCAATGACAATCTGCACCGCCACACCTTCGTTACGGTCCAGCGCAGCGGCTGGCGGATCGAGATAGATCACCTTGACGATGCGCAGGTAATAGAAGGCG
>JBAVPS010000071.1:0-11973 GCA_049693315.1 Rhizomicrobium sp.
GATGGCGCCACCAATGGCACCCGGCCCGCTTAAAACCGAGACATAACCCTTTTCGACCTGAATTTCGGCCAGATCGCCGGTGTTGAAAAAACTGATGTCCAGACGATTGTCGGCAGGCAGATAAACACGGATGCCATCGACATAAAGCGGCGACTGAAAGCGGTCAAAGCCACGAATGTAAAACAGCTTTTCATTGCGGGTGCCGCCGGTGGTCGATGTTGAAACCCCGGGTACCAGCTCCAGCGCCTTGTCCAGCGTGGTCGCGCCATATTGATAAAGCTGATCTTTGCCGACGGTGGTTTCACCGATGGCCGCGCTATCCCGCGTGCCGGTAACCGTGACCTGCTCGATGCGGCCCAGACCAAAAACATCACCACTGATATCTGTTGTGTCGGCTGCAAAGACCGCTGTGGCCATTAGCGGTAATAACGAAACCGAACAGCATAAAAAACCATATTTCATTGCAAAATCCCCTCACATAACGGCGTGCACCGCACATCCCTAATGTCTTTTTTATAAGACAAAGACTTTTTAACTGGACGCGCGGGTTGTCGCGGGGTGTGCTGTGGATGGGGCGCTAAATATGCTTTGAGGCCGGGTGATGTATAAATGCCATGTTATCTGCATGGCTATTGTGCAGGTTGATGTTGTGGCGTGTTAAAACATAGGCAGTATGTTTAATGCGGCAGGCCGGGTATGCCGAAGCCGATAAAGGCTGCGATACCGGCGACCAGCAGGCAAACGCCGGCGGTGGTGCACAGCCGCCGCCAAATCCGTTTTGTGCGATCGGTTTTGATAATGCCCCAGACCTGCGCCCCGGTGATGGCACCGTTGGCCAGATGATAGACCATGGCTGTCACCCCGAGCAGAAACAGCAGCGACAGGGCGGCCCCGAAGGCAGGAAACAATTGTGCTGTGGCATAACCGGTGGCTGTGCTGGCGTTATGGCGTGGAACCTGATGCCAGCCCCATTGGTGCAGCGTGCCCAAGTGCAGCGTGACAAAGATCAGCACCGCGATGGCGCTTATCCGTTGCAGGAAAAAACGCAAAGTGCTGCCGCGGTTGCAGCCGCCGGCATTAAAACGTACCCCCTCTTGCGATAGCAGGTGCAGGCCGCTGCCGATCTGAACCACCAGTGGCAGGAAAACCAGAAACAGCGTAATATAGGGCAGCTGCGCGATAATGCTGTGTATCGTGCCAGACGCGCTGATAAACGCCGGTGGGTGCAGTGCGGTGGCGTTGACGATCAGATGCACGATCAGAAACAGACCGAACACAACCGCACTGGCGGCATGAAGGCGCCGTGGCAGGCGTAAGGATTTACAATTACAGGTCTGGGTCTTTTTCGGGGCTGGGCTGGCATGGCCGCCGCAACCGCATTTTTCTGTTTTGACAGCATGATGGTGCCCGCCACAACCGCATTGGTGTGATGGGGCCTTTGGGACTTCGTGGTGACCACCCGAGCTGCAGCTGTGTCCGCTATCCGTCATGCTTGTCGCCTTTCCGCCAAGGCGGTTATGGCTGCCAGGGCGCTATCAACATCATTGGTCGTTGAACTTGCCCCCAGGCTGAGGCGCAAGCTGCCACATGCCAGGGTCCCTTGCATGCGATGTGCCAGCGGTGCGCAGTGCAATCCGGCCCGTGTGGCGATGCCATACTGTTCTTCCAGAAGGGCCGCTACAGTTTCGCAATCATAACCGTCGATGTTGCATGAAACCACGCCCGCCCGCGGCGCAGCATTGGCAGGGCCGTAAATCTGCACCGGCGTAATGTGTTGCAGGCCATCGATCAGCCGCATCATCAGGGTCTGTTCCTGACGGTAGATTGTCTCAACCCCGGTGGACAGCACATGGCGAATGCCTGCCTCAAGTCCGGCCAGCCCCGGAACGTTCAGTGTACCGCTTTCATAACGGTCGGGCAGAACATCGGGTTGTGACGGGCTGGCCGATGCGCTGCCGGTGCCGCCTTCGATCAGGGTGTCCAGCATCAGACCGGGGCGGATATAGAGCCCGCCGACGCCTTGCGGGCCCTGTAAGCCTTTGTGCCCGGCAAAGGCCAGAAGATCAATTGCCATAGTGGGGGCATTAATCGGTACACTGCCTGCAGTCTGCGCAGCATCGACCAGTATCAGCGCACCATGGTCATGGGCGACGTTTGCAATGGCGGCAATATCGTTCAACTGCCCGCTGACATTGGAGGCGTGGGTCAGTACGATCAGCTTCGTGGTCGGTGAAATCACATTGGCCACCGCGTCGGGGGGGATGCTGCCATCGGGTGATGGCGTTACCATGGTCAGATGCACGCCCTGGGCCTGCAGCTTTTTTAAGGGCCGCCAGACCGCATTATGCTCAAGGCCAGAAAACACCACATGGTCGCCGGGTTTCAGCACCCCTTTAAGCGCCAGATTAAGCGCTGCGGTTGCCCCGGCAGTAAAAACGATCCGCAACGGATCGGGTATGGCCAACAATTCGGCTACGGCTTCGCGGGCACGATAGACATATTCGGCCCCCGCCATGGCAAGCCGGTGGCCACCCCGCCCTGGATTGCCCGCCGTCTGCAATGCGGTGGTCACGGCGGCAACCACAGCCGGCGGTTTGGGCCACGATGTGGCGGCATGGTCGAGATAGATCATGTCGTTGTGGCCCCCGATGCACCTGCTGCCACGTCGGTTACCGGTTCTTGTGCTTCGGTCAGAATGTCAATGTCTGCGGTCCACGCCGCGGCGCGTATCCGGTCGGTCATATCCTCATGCGCCTTCAGACAAAAGCCGCAGCCAGACAGATGTAACGCCCGTGGGGTGCGGACCATGTCGACAAAGTGCCCCTGATCGAGCAGAACCCGCCGCAGACGCTGGACCTGACTTAACGATGCAAAGGCAAACAACCGCATGTTTCGTGCTCCTTGCTGGCTTCAGCTCAGGGTGACAGACGAAAACAAGATGTCATCCGACAGGCTTAAAACCTCGTCAGCACCGGCATAAAGCCGGTCATGCAGCTGGATGCTGACGCTGTGGCCATCGCTGGTTTCCAGTTTCAGCAACCATTCAGACATAGTGCGTGAATGGTCCTCGAACGCCATGCTGTGGCGCAGGCTGCTGCATCCGGTGGTGCCTTCAATCCCCTGAGCAAAAAAGTGACCGCCATGCACCGTGGCAAGGCTGGCCTGCCCCCGGCTGATACCCAGTTCGCGTAAGGCGCGGGCCCCGGCACGCAAACCCAGCGTCAGGCCAACATTCATCGTATCCCAGTGTAGCAGGCGGGATGTCACCCCCATGTCGTGACGGGCGCACCAATGCAGCGGCGCATCGGCCATTGGGAAGCTGTCATAACGCGGAATATAGATTTTGATATCCAGCACGGACGTACCATTGAACGCATCCAGCCCCCGCACCGTCAGGCGGTTTTTATCACGGCTGACATATTCAACGATACAGGAACCGGTGCCGGATGGTCGCGCCGGGGTGCGGGTGGTGTAGATGCCCTTGCAGCTCGGCTCCCCCGACATCGGCATGGTCAGTACCTGTTCGTCGGTATTCGAAAGGCCCATGGCTTTTTGCCATTCCAGCCGCCGATGCTGATAATACAGCACATGAATATGGGAAAAATGTTCAATGCCGATCAGGGCGTCGGTCAGCTCCGGGCGAAACTCAATAACGCTTTCGCTGTCATAATTGGTCGGCTGGGTGAAATCGTTGAAATCGGAAACCACCACACCAACCGGGGTAATGGTAACCGGGTCCTGCCAGGAACGGGGTGCAACAGACATGATAACTCCTAATGCTGGGAAGGTTTGACCGCCTGGGCGAGAAGCTGGTTCAGCTCGGCATCGCTCAAGGTCTTGTGGTAAAACAGCTGATAGAATTTGCGGGTTTCCCCCTTAAGATCGAAGGCAAACTGTTTGGGATAAAACAGATGGGCCATCCAGCGGATGCCAATGATGCGGTTGGCCGATGGTGGGCGATCAATCCAGTTGAAGGGGTATTGCGGGGCCTCATAGACATCGCGGTTTTTTACCGCCTTGACCTGTGCCCATAATGGCTGATGCCAGATGTCCTGATAAAACGTACCGGGTGACGACATATGGTCATAACCGGCGATAATGATATCGGGGTTCCAGCTCAGCACCTGTTCAAGCGAGACGGCTGTCTGGCCATAGCCCTTTTGTTCGGGCACCGCGGCGACATTGACGCCACCGGCAAAGATGATGGATTCGGAATGGGCCGATGTGCCCGGATCGGTGCTCAGACCGGTTGGCCCCTCGGCATAATAAATCCGCTTTCGCTGGCTGATCGGAATCTTGCGCACCTTGTCTTCGACATCCTGCAAGGCGTGCTGACAATAATCGGCCAGCACTTTGGCGCGGGCTTCACGGCCGAGTAACTTGCCCAGGGCCCGATAGACCTCGGGCAGCTGGCGCAAGCCCCAGCCCCCGACATAGACCGGAATTTTGGTCTGGGCCTGCACCTGTTCGGCGGTGGCAGTCGCCATCGGATCACCCAGCGAGATCATCAGGTCGGGATGGCTTTTGAGAATTTCTTCCAGATTGCCGGTGTTGCTTTTACCAAACCAGCCGCCCAGCACCGGCAGATCGCGATAAGGTGGCACCAGCAGGGCGTATTCACCGGGTTCTGGTTTATAGTTCCAGCCGGCCATCAGGTCTGGGGCCAGGGTGTAGAGCACCACCTGACAGACCGGGCTCATGCAATAGACTTTGCGGACATGCCGCGGCACAGTCAGCTTGCGCCCCACCATATCGGTTATTGGGTGGGTCTGGGCCGGGCCGGGGGCTGCATAACCCTGCGGTGATGCTGCCAGCAGGGAAAATGACAGTGTACAGATCAACGCCAGAGCATGTGCATAAGGCTTCATTTTTTACCCCATCACCGGGGCGCAGATGCGCAGCCCGTCATCAACAATAACGCGTACTTTTACACCATAGGCTTTGTGCAGTTTCTCCGCCGTCATGACGTCTTCAGGCACCCCAAGGCCAATCAGTTGCCCCTGATGCAGCAACGCCACCTTGCTGGCGCTGGAAAAGGCATGGTCGGGTTGATGGGTGGTGATGATCAGGCCGTAACCCGCCCTGGTCAGCGCCCGCACCTTCTCCAGCAGGTGAAGCTGGTTGCCGAAATCAAGATTGGCAGCGGGCTCGTCCATCATCAGCAGGGGTGTTTCCTGCGCAATGGCCCGTGCAATCAGGGCCAGCTGACGTTCCCCGCCACTGATTTCGGTGTAGCGCACACTGGCCAGATGACCGATGCCCATGGTGACAAGCGCCGCTTCGGCAATTGCCTCGTCCTTATGCCCCGGGGTGGCGAACAGACCGATATGGGCGCTGCGGGCGGTCAGCACCACGTCACGCACGGTAAAGGCAAAGGGCGGCGTGTGTGCCTGTGGTACATAGGCAATTTTGCTGGCCAGCTTCTGCGCGGGCCAGGGGGCGATATCCTCACCGTCGATACATATGGTGCCGCCCATGCGTGGTAAAAGGCCAAGCACAGTCTTGAACAAGGTGGTTTTGCCCGAACCGTTGGGGCCAAGCAGATAAAGGGCCTCGCCACTTTCGACGCCGAGCGAGACATCGCGCACCACGCTCCGCCTGCCATAGCCGCAGGTCAGATGGTCAAGCTTAAGCTTCATGACCAGCCACCCCGGCCCGTGCGGGTCATTAGATAGAGAAAGAACGGCGCGCCGATCAGCGCGGTGACGATGCCCAGTGGAATTTCGGTGGCATAAATACTGCGGGCCACATCATCGACCAGCAGAAGATACGCCGCCCCCAGCAGCATCGAAGCTGGCAGCAGAATTTTATAATTGGGCCCGACAATCATGCGGGCCAGATGCGGAATGACCAGCCCAACCCAGCCGATCACCCCGGCCACCGCGACCGCCGATGCGGATAGCAAGGTGGCACAGGCAATGACGATGGCGCGCAACCGTGTGGTGTTGACGCCCAGTGCGCGGGCTTCTTCTTCGCCAAAGGCCATGACGTTGAGCCGCCAGCGCAGCAGCAACAGCGGGATCATGCCAAGGATCATCGGAATGCCGGATAATGCGGCATCGCGCGGGGTAATGGCCGCCAGACTGCCCATCAGCCAGAAGGTAATTGCCGGTAATTTGCTGTACGGGTCGGCGACATATTTGACCATCGAAACCAGCGCCATAAACAGCGCGCCAACAATGATGCCGACCAGCACCAGCGTCAGAATGGGGTCGCTTTTGCGTGCCAAAAGGCTCGCCAGCCCCCAGACGAGCAGCACTGCTATAAGGCCGAAAATAAAGGCGGCCAACTGCACACCAAGAATGTTACAGCCGAACAAGATTGCAGCCGATGCACCGAACCCGGCCCCGGCGGTGGCCCCCAGAATATCAGGCGATACCATCGGGTTGCGAAACAGGCCCTGATAGGATGCGCCCGCCACTGACAGGGCGGAACCGATCAGAATTCCGGCAGCAATGCGCGGCAGGCGCACCTGCATCAGCACCAGCCCGGCTATGCCGCCGTGATCGGGCGCGAACAGCACATCGTACCAGGTGCGCAGTGGCACGCTGTACCGCCCCAGCCCCAGTGACAGCGCCAAAATCGCCAGTAGCAAAAGCGATAACCCAAGCAGCGGCAGTGATTTTCGCTCTGTTACCAGGCGGTCCATGCTTTGCCCTATGGCGCTCATGCGGCGGCAGCCTTACGGCGGCTGATCGTCACCATGCGCGCCCCGGTCCCGAACAGCTGGTGCTTGCCACCCTGACTTAGCACGCGCCAGATTGCGGCGGGGTCTTCAACGACCAGCCCGGCCAGTGTGTCGATGCCATAGTCGAACAATGCCGGGGTCAGCGGCGTGCTTGGGCCGGCCAGAATGAAGCGCGCCCCACGGGAGAGTTCCATCAGCCGTGGCAGGGTTTTGTTGATCAGTGTGGTGGCTGTGGCGATGACGATATCTTGTTCGGGCAGGATCGCCTCACAGGCCGGGTCGGGCAGGTCGCCGGGCAGTGGTTTGCGCTCCAGAATGCTTAAGGTGCAAATCTCGCGCAGCTTTTCCAGACCGGCGAAATGGCCGATCACAGCCACCTTGCGGCCACGTAAGTCTGGCACAAGGTAATCGAAAATATTTTCGGTCGGCAGGCTGCGGTGATCCGTGGCAAAGGCTTTTGTTACCGCCGCGGGGCTGTTGAAACCGGCATTGATCGCCGCCAGCCCCAATGCCGCTTCGGCGAAGTTCCACGAATGTGCCAGCCGGGCCAGATCGCTCAGTTTGGCAAACCCTGCTGCGGCATCGGCGTAGTGGCCTGCATCCGGCAGGGCATTCGGCCCCTCGCCCGGCGTCATTGCCAGCCCCATCCCGCTTTGGCCGCGCACCGCAAACCAATGCAGCCCGCACAGCACATCCTGCAGCGCTTCATCCGGCAAGGCTTTCGCCAAGGCGTCATAAACCGACCAGAAAGCAGACACGTAAAACACCCCTCGGTAATCTGTGGGTGTAAAGTTAACACTCCCTGTGTCGTCTGAAGCTTACAATTCGCGGGCGAAAGGCTGCCTGCCCTGCGGCCATAGCGCGCAAAGCGTTGGCACCGACGCGTGGACCGCATCATCGCTGGGCGGTTTGTGTCGCAGCTGGCTTAACTTTTAGGCAGTGTCAGTTGCCGCTCAGGCTTAAATGCAGCACCGGGGCGGCGTTGGCGGTTGCCGTTGCACCGCTGGTGGTCTGATATTTTTTATTGCCGCGCAAGGTTTGGCCGGAAGCCTGAGCCAGTTTTTCGATCATCGCCTGATTGCCGGCCACTTTGGTATTGCTGCCCTTGGCGGCGGCCAGTTCGATCAGTTTCTGCGCCCCGGCAATATCACCCGCCATGGCGCGTGACAGGGCGTAATTGTTCAGCACGGTGCTGTCATTGGGCTTCAGCTGCAAGGCATGTTCATAAACCAGCCGGGCATGGGCGGCATCATTGTTCTGGTCATAGGCCACGCCCAGCGCTGAGTAGAGTGTCCAGTCGTTCGGGCGGGTCAGTGCGGCACGGCTTAAAAAAGCCACCGCTTCATGGCCCCGGCCCTGTGCGGCCAGCGTTTTGCCATATTCACCCAAGACCACGCCGTCATCGGGATTGACCAGCACCAGCTGGCTTAAGATGCGGCCCGCTTCGGCCGGATGGCCCTGTTGGCGTAAGGCACGCGCCCGGCTGAGGTCGTCGGCCATCATGGTCTCAGGTGTTTCGGCTTTTCTGGTCCAGCTCACCGGAATAATGGCGCTTGTAACATCAACGACGGCATGGCCCACCGTGCTGCATCCCGCCAGTAATGGCAGGGTGAAAATCAGTGCTGTGGTGGCGGCCCGTCTGGCGGTACGGCGCATGATCAAAATCCCCGAGTGGCACGATGAACGGCCCAATAGTAGAGGCCTAAGGTTACCGATTTGCTGTGGGCCGATCAATGATCGCCTTCGGTGATCACTTCGGCTTTGGCCGCGTGCATCCATGTCTGCATCGTGGCCAGCGCCAGCACCCGCACGCCATAGGCGGCGACGGCTGGCGGCAGGCTGACGCCATAGGTGTGAAAACGCGACACCACCGGGGCATACATCATGTCGGCGATTGAATAATCGCCAAACAGGAACGGGCCACCGTAACGGGCCAGCACATCGCCCCATGCCGCCAGAATATGGGCAATCTCGGCCTCGGTCTCTGGTCTGAGCGGCGGCATCGGCTGTTTGCGGGCAAAATCCATCGACAGCTGATCGCGTAAGTTCATAAAGCCCGAATGCATTTCTGCGGCAAAGGACCGGGCCACTGCCCGCCGGGCCGGGTCCTGCGGCCACAAATGGGCACCGGGGAAACGCTCGGCCAGGGTTTCGCAAATCGCCAGACTGTCCCACACCGTGTAATGCTGGCCGTTTTCTTCGATCACCAAAGCGGGGACCTTGCCCGAAGGGGAATGTTTGACAATCCGCTCGTGGGAGTCGGGCCGGTGCAGGGGTATCACCACCTCGGTGAAGGGCGCGCCGGTTGCCCGCATGGCGAGATAGGCGCGCAGGCTCCAGCTTGAAAGGTTCTTGTTGCCCAAAATCAGTGTGTAGCTCATCGCGCCGCTCCCCCAGCTTCAGGCCCGTTAAAATGCGACGGCCTCGGCGGCACTGTTGCATGGCACGGGCACTAATTCCATAAAGGCAAACGTATTTCTGGTAAAGGACAACCCATGCTTGATGGCTTCACAAAAAAGGGCGGCAAGGCTGTTGCCCTGTACGCGGTAACGAATGGAACTCTGGCCGATGTGGTCAAGGCGCTGCCAGCCAAGCAGGCCGCCTTCGTTCAGGCGGCGGGTTTTCGGGCGGCACAGGAAAGCCTGCTGCTGGTGCCGGATGAAACCGGCAAGCTGGGCGCGGCGCTGCTGGGGCTGGGCTCGGGCGGCGATCCGCTGGCGCTGGCCGCCTTTGCCGAAAAGCTGCCTGCGGGCACCTATCGTTATGCCCAGTTGCCCGAAGGGACCGACCCCACACTGGCGGCGCTGGGCTGGGCGCTGGGGTTGTATCGCTACAAGTTAAGCGGTGCCAAAGCGGCCCGTCAGGTGCAAGCCTCTGTGCCCAAGCTGATCTGGCCCGAGGATGTCGATGCCGCCCGTGTCGAGGCGCTGGCCGGTGCCGTGTTCCTGGCCCGGGATCTGATTAATACCCCGGCCAATCTGATGGGCCCGGCGGAGCTGGCCGATGCCGCCCGCAAAATTGCCAAGGCCCATGGTGCCAAATACAGCCAGATTGTTGGCGAAGCGCTGGTCAAAGCCAATTATCCGCTGATCCATGCGGTGGGACAGGGCTCGGAACGCGCCCCCCGGTTAATCGATCTGCGCTGGGGCCGTCCCGGTGCGCCGAAGCTGACACTGGTCGGCAAGGGCGTGTGCTTTGATACGGGCGGTTACGATCTGAAGCCGTCGTCGGGCATGCTGACGATGAAAAAGGATATGGGCGGGGCGGCGGTTGCGCTGGCACTGGCCGATCTGATCATGACCTGCGGGCTGGATGTGCAGTTGCGGCTGCTGATCGGTGCGGTGGAAAACTCGGTCTCCGGCGCGGCCTATCGGCCGTCTGATGTGTTCACCAGCCGCAAGGGGCTGACGGTCGAGATTGGCAATACCGATGCCGAAGGCCGTCTGGTGCTGGCCGATCTGCTTACCGAAGCCGACAGCGAAGCGCCTGATCTGTTGCTGGATGTGGCGACCCTGACCGGGGCGGCCCGTATTGCCACCGGCATGGAAGTGCCGCCCTTCTTTACCGATGACGAACAGCTGGCGGCCGAACTGATGGCGGCGGCGGGGTTAAGCTTTGATCCGTTGTGGCGGTTACCACTGTGGCGGGGCTATGAATCGGCACTCGACAGCAAGGTTGCCGATCTGACCAATGCGCCTCATTACGGCTATGCCGGGGCGATTACCGCTGCGTTGTTCCTCAACCGCTTTGTCGAGAAGGCTGCCAGTTGGGCGCATTTCGATATCGCCGGCTGGAACGACCGGCCCAAGCCCGGCCGCCGGTTGGGTGGTGAAGCCACGGCGCTGCGGGCCTTGTTTACCATGCTGGAAGGTCGTTACACGGCGGCAAAACCAAAAGCGCGCAAAGCCCGTCGCCCAAAAGCGTAAGATAAAACCGGATCGTTCTGTAAAATCGAATGATCCGGACAGAATAATCCATTAGATTACTCACGGGCTTTCGGGCATGGCTGCCCCGGTTGTTTTGTACCGGAGTAGACATGTCCGTTTCGCCTGCCGCTTTGCGGCCCACTTTTTTCCAGCCCTTCAAAAGGTTAGGCCCCGGTCTGTTTCTGGCCGCTTTGGTGGCACTTCTGGCGCTGGCGTTGCACCAGTTGCCCGGCATGGGGCTGTTCAGCCCGATGATTCTGGCCATCGCACTGGGGCTGGCGTTCCACAATATTGTCGGCACGCCCGTTGCCGCCAAAGCGGGTGTTGGCTTTTCCATGCGCCGGATCCTACGCTTCGCCATTATACTTTTGGGGGCACAGCTCACCCTGACCCAGGTACGTGAAGTGGGGCTGTCCGGTGTGGCGGTAATTCTTGTCACGCTGTGCAGCACTTTTTTGTTTACCAAATGGCTCGGGCGCCGGTTGAAGGTAGACCGTAAACTGGCTGAACTGATTGCCGCGGGCACGTCGATCTGTGGGGCATCGGCGGTGATTGCCGTCAACACGGTGACCGAAGGGCCGGATGAAGATGTCGCCTATGCCGTGGCGTGCGTCACGGTGTTCGGGGCCGTCGCCATGTTCAGCTATCCGCTGTTGCCGGGGCTGCTGCATCTGACACCCAAAGCCTTTGGTCTGTGGGCCGGGGCATCGATCCACGAAATTGCGCAGGTGGTGGCCGCCGCCTATCAGGATGGGCCGGTGTCGGGCGATTTTGCCACCATCGCCAAACTAACCCGCGTGATGATGCTGGCACCTTTGGTGATCGGGCTGGGTGTCTATACCCGCCGCCGTCAGGGCACTGCCAAACATAAAAAGGTGCCACTGCCCTGGTTCGTGATCGGTTTTGTCGCGTTGGTGATTATCAACAGCGTCTGGCCGCTACCCACCACAGTGAAGCTGCCGCTTAGCGTGTTTACGAGCTTTCTTTTGACGATGGCACTGGGCGCGATGGGGCTGGAAACGGATATTCGTAAACTGCGCGCCAAAGGCTTGCGGCCCTTGCTGCTGGGATTTTTCGCTTTCCTTTTTGTGGCGATAGTGGGTTTGATCGCGGTGAAACTGATCTTCTGATGGGGTGGTGATGACGCTCGAACAGCTACGGATTTTCGTGGCGGTGGCGACGCGCGAGCATGTCACCGAAGCGGCCAAAGCGCTTAATCTGACCCAGTCGGCAGTCAGTGCTGCAATCCGGGCGCTGGAAAACCAGCATGATGTGCAGTTGTTTGATCGCGTTGGCCGCCGCGTGGTGCTGACGGTGGCCGGGCGGCTGTTTCTGGCCGAGGCGCGGCAGGTGCTGGCC
>JBAVPS010000072.1:0-2460 GCA_049693315.1 Rhizomicrobium sp.
CAGCACGTCTTCGGCGGTGAGCGGCTCGAAATAGAGCCGGTACGACGTGTCATAGTCCGTCGAAACCGTTTCCGGATTGCAGTTGACCATGATGGTCTCGTATCCGCGCTCGGACAGCGAATAGGCCGCATGGCAGCAGCAATAGTCGAATTCGATACCCTGACCGATACGGTTAGGTCCGCCGCCCAGAATGACGATTTTCCTGGCGTCGGTCGGCTTGCTTTCGCATTCGACCACACCGCCCACCGGGCTTTCATAGGTCGAATACATATAGGGGGTCAGCGCTGCAAATTCCGCCGCGCAGGTGTCGATCCGCTTATAGACCGGGCGCACCTTGAGCTTAAGCCGGTGGGCGCGCACTGCATCCTCCGTAAGGCCGGTCAGCTTGGCCAGACGTGCATCTGCAAAGCCCATCGACTTGATGTGGCGCATTTCGGCTTCGTCTTGTGGCAGGCCGTTCTGGCGGATGCGGTCTTCCTCGGCCAGGATGGTGGCGATTTCTCCGAGGAACCACGGATCATATTTGGTGATCGCGGCAACTTCCGCCATCGGAAAGCCATAGCGTATCGCCTGTGCGGTCAGGCGTAAGCGGTTGGGCGAGGTGTGGGCCAGCGCGGCGCGGATGGCGTCTTTTTCGTTGGTCAGCTCGATTTCGTCCAGACCGGTCAGGCCGGTTTCGAGCGAGCGCAGCGCCTTCTGGAAGGATTCGGCAAAGGTCCGCCCAATCGCCATGGCTTCACCGACCGACTTCATCGAGGTCGTCAGGGTCTGCGAGGCACCGGGGAATTTTTCAAAGGCAAAACGCGGGATCTTGGTGACGACATAATCAATCGTCGGCTCGAACGAGGCCGGGGTCACCTTGGTGATGTCGTTGTTCAGTTCGTCCAGCGTATAGCCGACCGCCAGCTTGGCCGCGATCTTGGCGATGGGAAAGCCCGTCGCCTTGGAAGCCAGCGCCGAGGAACGCGACACGCGCGGGTTCATCTCGATCACCACCATGCGGCCGTCTTCAGGGTTGACGGCGAACTGCACGTTGGAGCCGCCGGTCTCAACACCGATTTCGCGCAGCACCGCAATCGAGGCCGAACGCATGCGCTGATATTCTTTGTCGGTCAGCGTCAGAGCCGGGGCCACCGTAATGCTGTCGCCGGTGTGCACGCCCATGGCGTCGACATTTTCGATCGAGCAGATGATGATGGCGTTGTCGGCCTTATCGCGCACGACTTCCATCTCGAATTCTTTCCAGCCCAGCACGGATTCTTCAATCAGCACTTCACCGGTGGGCGAGGCATCCAGACCGCTTTCAACGATCTCGAAAAATTCTTCACGGTTATAGGCGATGCCGCCACCGGTGCCGCCCAGCGTGAACGAGGGGCGGATAACCGCCGGCAGGCCAACGGTATCCAGCGCGGCGAGGGCATGCTGAAACGCTTCCGGTGCCAGCTCCATCACCGGGTTATTCTGATCGTCATAAACGAAGTTGCCCGCAGAATCCTTTTTGTGGCGCAGATAACCCTTCAGCGTGACGCCGCGCGGCACTTCCAGCCCAATCTTCATCATGGCCTGACGGAACTGTTCACGGTCTTCGGCCTTGTCGATGGCGGCAGCCGACGCACCAATCAGCTCGACATCATATTTTTCCAGCACCCCGCGCTTGCGCAGCGACAGTGCGGTGTTGAGCGCCGTCTGCCCGCCCATGGTGGGCAGCAACGCAAAGACCCGGCCTTCCGGCACATTGGCCTTTTCCTTGGCGATAATCTTTTCGACGAAGCTCGGGGTGATCGGCTCGATATAGGTGGCATCGGCCAGCCCCGGATCGGTCATGATGGTGGCCGGATTGGAGTTGACCAGAACAACGCGATATCCTTCGGCGCGCAGTGCCTTGCAGGCCTGTGCCCCCGAATAGTCAAATTCGCAGGCTTGTCCGATAACAATCGGACCGGCGCCAATGATGAGGACTGTGTGGATATCGGTGCGTTTAGGCATAGGGTTCTCGCGCAAAAAGAGCCGGCATATCTTGCGATATGTCGGGTGGCCAGCCGTATTGCAGGTTAAGGGGATCGTTTAGACGGGGTTTGGTCCAAGGGCAACCCCTATTTAACTTTCGATGAAACTTAAGGCTTTGCAAGGGCGAAAACGGCGGCTTTTTCCGCTTAAAAATCTGCCCGGACCAAAATGTGTGACGAATCAAATCAGCGGGCAATAAAATTTGCCGCTACTTTTTCCGGGGAGGCGTTTCCGCCGTTGCCAGGGCAATCCGGCGTTTCAGGCCATCCAGACTGGTTAGGAATATTGCCCCCTGCGCCGGACGCAGCTTAAAGGCCCAGTCAAAGGCCATGGCATTGATAGCGGTGGCCTGCTTTTCGGCTTCCGGGCGACCGGGGGCGGCGCTGGCGTCGATGCGGGCCCAGTAATCCGCACCAATACGAATGACCTCGATATTGACCATCAGCCCGTTAA
>JBAVPS010000073.1:0-3446 GCA_049693315.1 Rhizomicrobium sp.
CGCCGGTGGTGTCGAAGTCGCGCATGCGCTCGATCAGCTCGGCCTTGGTGAACATGGCCACCGCGCGGTTGTAGAGGTGGATCAGTCGTGACGCCCCGTCGATCTGCACCGCAGGCACATCCGACAACCGGGCATGGCTTGCGACCTTCTGCGCTGCCGCCCATGCGTCCAGATCGCGGGCGACCGTGATGATGGCGGCAATGACCGATGCGCGTAAGCGTTCGTCGGTCACGGCGCTGGGCACACGGGCAATGTCCCGGATGGCGGCCAGATCAATGTCGGGGAAGAAACCGTCATTGGTGACAGGCGGGGCCTGCGTGCTGCCCGCCTCAGTGGCGGGATCATCGGGAAGGGCAACAAACGCCATGGTCAGATCCTTGAAGTAAGAAACCCGGCGGTGGGGATCACGTCAGCGTCAGGCCAAGGCCCTGTCATCGGTGATCCGCCGCCGGGGCGCCGGGGGGCGAGCTGGTTTAGTCTGCGGTTGGGGCCTTGGCGGCATTAAGCTGCTTTAAGGCCCGTTCGATCTGTTCGATGACCTTCTTCACCCCGCATCGGCCATCAAAGCCCTGTGCCCTGCGTAAGGCTTCAGCGGCCTGTGTCAGCAGGTCAGTGGGATCGGTGGCATCCTTCGCATTGGCCGTTTCAACGTTGGCCTGCCTGTGCAGTTCCAGACCAATGGCCTTGTGCAGCTTGGCGCGCACCTCGTCCGGCATATCGGCTTTTGCCGTCATGTCTTCGGTCATCAACAGGATGTCGAGGTCGAAGGGCTTTTTCTCGGCCAGATCACGAAGGGCCGCGTCGGCGATCTCCTCGGTCACCGTGGTGGCGGCATCACGCTGGTAACGGGCGGGCATAGCGAGGCTATGGGCCAGCATGTATTCGGCAATGGTGAGTGCGCCGGTATAATCGGCGGTATCAATGCGCCAGACCATGACGGTGGCCAGAATGTCATCGGCCACCCGATCACCCGGTGCCGCCGCTTCCATCATGCCATCGCAGAAGGCGGCATAGTCGGGCAGCAGCTTGCGCTTAGCCTCGATCTTGGCCTTGATCGACTTGATCGTGTGCAGGCGCTGCATATCCGCCTGAAACCGCATGTAAACCTGCGCGGCTGCAGTGCCGGCCTTCGGGGCAGGTGCAGCATCCGAAGCCGTAATGCGAAGAACTGGAGCCGTTTGCACAGTTTGGTTCTCGGCTACGCGCTGCTTATGCAGGCGCGCAAGGCTCTTAATGCCGGGGTTGATACTACCGCTGTTGACGGTTCCGCCAGCGGGAGAATTCCCGCTGGCGGTCTTTGCCGCCGACACCGTAACGCCTGAAGCCGCTGCGGTATGTGCTGTGTTTCCGGCCATGCGTTCAACGTGTTGGCGTGCAAGGCTCATAATTTTTAGCCCTCCTGTACGGCTGCTACGGCTGCGGCTTTCTTGCCCATGACGATGTTCTCGACCAGGGCGGTGAAGCCGTAGTCTTCAACGACATAGGCTTCGTTCCAGCTCTCGAAGTTCTTGATGCAGTCTTCGTCTGGCACATCCAGAATGGCGCGGCGGCGGGTGCCGTTCTGCCAATAGATCGACAGATCGGCCAGCGTGGTGATCAGCATCGCGCCTGCCGGGAAGTAGGGCACGCTGATCGCCGGTTTACCGCCCAGCTGCTTGGCGCTTTTGAGCACCTGATCACGGGCGACGATCTCGGTCGCGGTATCGCCCGCCTTGCTGATGATCGGGAAATACTTGTCGTGCATCAGATCGCTGCCGCAGATCACGACGAGGTTCGGATCTTCGCGCGCCCATGGGTCCAGTAGCTGCATGGCGTCGGTCGCCAGTGCATCAAGGTTCAGATAATCAACATCGGTGCCTTCGGTCCCAGCGCCGACATAGATCTTGGCCTCGGCCAGCGCGCCCTTGGCGAGGTGACGTTCGGGGGCATTGGCACGGATCTTCTGCAGCCAGCCGATGTTCACATCCTGCAACAACGGGTTCCTGGTCACATCGGTATTGGCTTCAGCGGTCAGACCGTTCCAGCCGATCAGGATACGGTCGAGGCCCTGCCGGGTGACAATGGTATCGCGGATGCGGGTCTGAAAGTCCTTAAACTTGGCCCAGGCATCAAGCTTGGCATAAGGAAGCCGCGTGTCGAAGTTGGTCTTGACGCAGGTGTAGGGATTGGACTTGAGGCCAGTGGGATCGACCGTGCCGCGCTTGACACCCTTGGTGGTATCGGTGCGGCTGGCAATCGGGCCGGAGACCATCAGGGCGAGGGCTTCGCCCATCTGCTCATCCACCGGAACGATATTGACCATCTGCAGGAAGGCGCTGCTTTCCTGAGTGGCGGTTTCCAGCGTCTGCTGGATGGTCGGATCGACCGAGAAGGAGGCTACATCACTGGTATCGGTGAGCGCATTCAGCTCGGCAATGCGCGCGGTGTATTCCTTGAACCGGGCGCGGGTTTCGTTCTGCATGGGGAACCTTTCGGGGTAGGGAGATGGGAATTGTTCTTGCGGGATCAGCAGTTGGTCTGGATTTTGCCGTTCCCACCGGATGCCGGGGCGCGGAAGGCGCGCGGGGCCTCGGTCCGGGAGAGCTGATCGAACTGGCTTTTCAGCGCGGCAAAATCTTCGGCCAGTTTTTTGTTCTGGGCGTCGTTGGCCTTGGTGGCGGTGTTGAAGCCTTCCAGTGCGCTGGCCAGTGTCCCGGTAAGCGCGGTGAACGCCGCCGGATCAATCGCGGTGGCATTGACCGCGGGGGCAGCCGGTTCGGGTTCGGGTTTGAGTTCGGTTTTGGGTTCCTGTGGCTTTGGTTCCGGCTTGGCCGTAAACAGCGCCACGATCTGGTGCAGCGCGCCGGTCAGCTTGTCGATGGCGCTGACTTGTGTGTCTGAGCTGCTCTCAATGGTGATGGCAGCTTCTTCGGCGGCGGTGAACAGATTGGCGGCGTCGGTTTTACGGGCGTCAAACATCGGCTTCAGCGCCGTAAAGTGCAGCGCTTCGCAGCCCAGACTTGCCGGGTTGTCGGTGATGGCAAGGCCGACCAGGCCCGCCTTGCCGGTGGCGGCAAAATTGGTGGCAATCTCGACGCTGGTGAAGATCTTCTGCCCGGCCTTGACGGTGCTGACCAGATTGTCGTTGGCATCGAGCTGGGCGAACAGCGCCAGCCGTTTGACCGGCTTGCCATCAAGCTGCAGGGTGATCTCTTCGGCTTTGACCGCCGCGACCGAGCCATAGGCATTAAACGGCGCGTCGGGCGAAAAGCCCTTGATATGCTCGCAATTGATGCGGGCGGTGTAGGTGGCCGGGTTATAATTGGCCGCCATCTGCTCGATCCAGTCGCGGGTGATGGTGCGCCCGTCGGTGGTTGCGCCTTCAACGGCGACGCGGAAAAAGCCAGTCTTCTGCATGTAGGGGCCTTTAGGGTTTACGGTTGCTCGTCTGTTGCTGCCGATAGGGG
>JBAVPS010000074.1:0-4033 GCA_049693315.1 Rhizomicrobium sp.
TTCTTGCCATGCTCGTCGAGCACGCGGGTATGAATGAACACGCGTTCAAACGGCACCTGACCATCCATGAAGTGGATGCCCATCATCATCATGCGGGCGACCCAGAAGAAGATGATGTCGAAGCCGGTGATCAGCACCGAGGTCGGGTAATAGCGTTTCAGTTCCGCCGTCTCATCTGGCCAGCCCAGCGTCGAGAACGGCCACAGCGCCGAGGAGAACCAGGTGTCCAGAACATCGGGATCGCGGGTCAGGGCCTTGCCACCGGCCAGCTTGACGGCTTCTTCTTCACTTTCGGCGACATAGGGCGTTCCGGCATCATCATACCACACCGGAATCTGATGGCCCCACCACAACTGGCGTGACACGCACCAGGGCTGAATATTCCGCAGCCAGTTGAAATAAACATTGCCCCAGTTTTCCGGCACGAATTTGGTCTTGCCGTCTTCCACCGCCTTGATCGCCTTGGCGGCCAGCGGGCGAACGTCAAGATACCATTGCTCGGTCAGCATCGGCTCCAGCATGACCGACTTGGTTTTTTCGTCATGCGGCACGGCGTGGATAATCGGCTCGATCTTGTCGAGAAGTTCCAGTGCTTCAAAATCGGCAACGATGACTTTGCGCGCTTCAAAACGGTCGAGGCCGCGGTATTTTTCCGGGATGTCGGCATTGTCGCTGACGATTTTGGCATCTTTGGTCAGAATGCCGATGACCGGCAGGTTATGGCGCTTGCCAACCTCAAAGTCGTCGAAATCATGTGCCGGGGTGATCTTGACCGCGCCAGTGCCTTTTTCCGGGTCGGCATGTTCGTCGCCGACAATCGGGATCAGCCGGTTCACCAGCGGCAGGCGGACCTGCTTGCCGATCAGATGTTTCAGCTTTTCGTTTTCGGGGTGCACCGCAACCGCCGTATCGCCCAGCATGGTCTCGGGCCGGGTGGTGGCGACGATAATGAATTCGTCGGTACCTTCGACCGGGTATTTTAAGTGCCAGAGATTGCCCTTGGTCTCAACGCTTTCGACCTCAAGGTCCGAGACGGCGGTCTGCAACCGCGGGTCCCAGTTGACCAGACGCTTGGCGCGATAGATCAGCTTCTCGTTATAGAGCCGCACGAAGACTTTGAGCACGGCGCGGGACAGACCTTCGTCCATGGTAAAGCGGGCCCGGTCCCAGTCGGCCGAGTTGCCGAGGCGCTTCTGCTGATTGAGGATGGCGCCGCCGAATTCTTCCTTCCACTTCCACACTTCGTCCAGAAAGGCTTCGCGGCCCATATCGACGCGCTTCTTGCCCTGTTCGGCCAGACGGCGTTCGACCACCAGCTGGGTGGCGATACCGGCATGGTCCATGCCCGGCTGCCACAACACGTCCTTGCCGCGCATGCGCTCGAACCGGGCCAGCACGTCCTGCAGGGTGTTGTTCAGCGCGTGGCCGATATGCAGCTTACCGGTGACGTTGGGCGGCGGGATGACGATGCAGAACGGCTCGGCTCCCGGCCGGCGCCCTGCTTTGAACGCGCCAGAGGCGACCCACTGGTCAAAAATGCGGGCTTCCACTTCCTTGGGATCGAACGTCTTGTCGAGCATCGTACTCTTTCCATGAAAAACGGCAAAAAGGCTTTAAACGGTAGGGCGCCCTCTGAAAAGATGAGAGGGGACACACCGTCAAGCCTTTTTGCCTTTTAACGGCCTTTGTGGCCGGGAATCTTAAGGGATCAGCTTTTTGTGCTGCGCAGCTTGATGGTGCGGGCCACTTCGCTGCGTACCGCTTCTTCGAGCAGGGCAGGGAAATTCTCGTCCAGCCATTCCCGCACAAAGGGTTTCATATGGGCAATCATCTCGGCCCGATTCTCGCTCAGCCAGCGGTTAACGGCGGGGTCAACCTTCTCGCGCATGGCGTTAAGCATGATCGCCCCGACGGTCTGCTCAAGGTTGCTGGCCCGGTGGGCGGTTTCCTCGTCAACAATGGTGCGGTCAAGATTGGCCATGGCATCGTCTAACGCACGGCGCGATTTCTCCGAAAACATACTCTCGGATTCGGTGGCCGCGGACGGCGGTATCATATTCATATCGGGTACGCTTAATTCCTGCTCGGGTTCAGGTTCAGGTTCGGGGACAGCCAGCTCGGGCTCCGGTTCGGGCTCAGGTTCCGGCAATGCCGGTTCTTCGATCACGGGCTCTGCTTCGGCGACCGGTTCTTCTGGTGCCATGTCCAGAAGGGGGGGGGCTTCCGGTTCCGGCTCCGGCTCAGGGTCGCCAAAAGCAATATCGTCACCTGCCAGTGTGGTGTCCTGCTCCATCTCCGGGGTCAGTTCCAGCAGGTCACCCTCTTCTTCGGTGGCGGCGGTCAGTTCCTGGCCAAAATCGGATTCAGCCGCCGGTTCCGGGGCCGGTTCTGGCTCAGGGGCTGGTTCTGATTCTGGCAGCTCCTGCGCGAGCGATTCTTCCTCAGCCGGGGCTTGTGAGGTCGAATCCTCGGATATGATTTTACGGATGGAGGCGAGAATTTCCTCCATCGTCGGTTCGTTTTGTGGACTCGATGCCATGGCGCGCTCCGGCCGTCTCTTACCTAAATGTTTACCTTGTTACGGTTACGCCAGAAAGGCAAAGAAGGTGTTAGCAACACGACAACTTAAGGGCACTTTTGACGATTCCGTCAAGGATCTAGGGTGCTTGTTTGGCTGTAATAGCCTGTTCATGCTGCCGCATCGCCTTTATAATGCTCTTACTGAGTGTATATTTTAACATTCACCTTTTTAGATTGCGTAAGTTCCCCCCGACATCCGGCCTGTAGCCACGCAGATGCGTGAACCTTAAAACGATTCGCGCCCGGCTTTTATTGTTTCCGGGCCCTGTGGTTTGGGAAATGATTCGCATTTTCTGCCCCCTTTGCCACAGGCTGTGGCTCTGGCTGGGCGGGCCGGAGCTGTTTTCTTTCGCATTTAATGCAAATGGCAGGGCCGTCATCCGCGCAAATTTTCCGGTCGGAATGGTTCATGATGCATCTGGGGCTTGCCCGGCGCGATAAGATACTATAGCCAAGGCACACAATATCTGTGTCTCGAGGCCACGTGGCGGAGTGGTGACGCAACGGTCTGCAAAACCGTGTACCCCGGTTCAATTCCGGGCGTGGCCTCCAAAAAATCCCTTAAAATATGTATTTTGCGTATAGGCTATTTTGCTAGGCTCCGCTGGCGCTGATTTGCGGTGGGGCAGTGAGTACGCATTTCGTTAATCGAACACGATCCAGATGGAAAATTAGGTTGGTTATGGCCAGCCTGATAATGATTCTATTTGCCTGTGGGGTCGGTGTCTGGTGGGCGTGGTTAAACGATTACGGCCTTTGCGACGTTACTGAAATTGCTAAAGTTCCATCTCCACAAGGTGATCTGGTTGCTATCGTTTTTGAGAAAGATTGCGGCGCAACCACCTCGTTCAATACGCAGATTGCCCTCGTGCGTAATGATGCATGGGCACACTTGCTGCCACTACATGCATTTGTTGTAGTGAATGAGCGGGGTAATCTTCACCCCGTATGGGTAGATAACAACAAAATACGAATTTCTTTGCCGCAGAACGATGAAGTCTATTTGCGGGAAAAACACGCCCTTGGCGTGACCATTTCTTACGATTAAAGGTGCCACCGAGAAATTTGCACGTTGATCGCGGCCAGTTGTGACGGCAACATTTGCGCCGTCGCGACAAAGCCATTCGGGCCGATATCAACCCGATAAAGCGCGCCATCATTCAGCGGGCGTAGTGGTGTCTGCCCAATCGCCCGTTCGGTTTGCATCGCCGCATCAATCAGCCAGCGGATTAATCCGCCGGGCAGATAGGGATCCAGCTTCGGGCGGGGCGGCAGCAAACTACAGCTGGTCGAGATCTGCCCATTATGGCCAAACCCGACAATATGATCGACGACATAGCTTTGCTTAAGTCCGGTGAAAAACGCCCACCATTGCCATTGCTGGACATGGCCCTGCAAAGCCCAGTCTTCGCCCTGTAATATGCAGGTGGTGCTGCGCCGTTCCCCATCCAGC
>JBAVPS010000075.1:0-6110 GCA_049693315.1 Rhizomicrobium sp.
AGCAAGGCCCGCGTCTGGTCCTGCCGCTTTGCGTCTGCAACAGCCACGATTTTCCAATCTATGGGTTGCGTCTCCCGGTCGGCCTGATCGGCATCAAGTATCGCCTTCATTTCGGCATTATCAGAGAGCGCAACCTTTGCCGCTTCTTCGTTTTCAGCGGAACCGGCAGAAACCGGCTGACAGGCAAGCCAAAAAACACCCACAGCAAAGACGACACGATACAACAGACGCGGCATACCACACTCCCCGGTTATCATCCCCCTGGCCACCTGCCCCAGACTACCCCGCACCAATATCCTTGTATGTGGCTAGGGTAAGCGCGATGATGCAATCAAAGACGCTGGGGGCCGCCGCCCCGCACCATTTCAACCCAGAAGCGTTTTATCAAGTCAGAATAAGACTTTATTGCGTATCACTACCAAGATTGCCTAATTTTCATGCCCAGAGGCCGGTGAGGCATGAAATTAGATGACTTGACCTTGGTAACCAATTTATAGTCTCTCTCATCGGATAATTGCATACCGGCCCCATGACCGGATTTGGAGACGAATGATGAGAGAGAGCAAGGCCATTCCCGCCGATCAGGCCACCCTGATCCTCGGGGACAAATCCTATGAATTGTTGACGCTGTCCGGCAGTCTGGGGCCGGATGTCATCGACATTCGCAATCTCTATAAAGAAACCGGCTTTTTCACCTATGACCCCGGTTTCACCTCGACCGCCGCCTGCGAAAGCGACATCACCTTTATCGATGGCGACAAGGGCGTGCTGCTCTATCGCGGTTATCCCATTGATATGCTGGCGGAAAAATCCTCGTTCCTCGAGGTTTGCTATCTGCTTTTGTACAGCGAGCTGCCGACCGAGCAGCAGATGGGCGATTTCAATTACACCATCACCCATCACACGCTGGTGCATGAGCAACTGGCCGCATTTTATCGCGGCTTCCGACGTGACGCCCATCCGATGGCGATCATGTGCGGCGTTGTTGGCGCGCTGTCGGCCTTCTATCATGACTCGGTGGACGTTAACGACCGGGCCCAGCGCGAACTGGCCAGCCACCGGCTGATTGCCAAGCTGCCGACGATTGCGGCGATGGCCTTTCGCTATTCCACCGGCCACCCCTTCGTCTATCCGCAGAACAAGCTCGGCTATACCGAGAATTTTATGCGCATGTGCTTCTCGGTTCCGTCCGAGGAATATGTCGTCAATCCGGTGCTGGCCAAGGCGCTGGACACCATCTTCATCCTGCACGCCGATCACGAACAGAATGCCTCGACCTCGACCGTGCGGCTGGCCGGCTCGTCGGGGGCCAACCCGTTCGCCTGTATCGCCGCCGGTATCGCCTGCCTGTGGGGCCCGGCCCATGGCGGTGCCAACGAAGCGGCGCTGAAAATGCTGCAGCAGATCGGTACCGTTGACCGCGTGCCCGAATTCATCAAGCGCGCCAAGGACAAGAACGATCCCTTCCGCCTGATGGGCTTTGGCCACCGCGTCTACAAGAATTATGATCCGCGCGCCAAGGTGATGCAGAAGCAGTGCCACGCCGTGCTCGACGAGCTGGGGATTGAAACCCCGCTGTTAAAAGTCGCGATGGAGCTGGAACGCATCGCCCTGCAGGACGACTATTTCATCGAGAAGAAGCTCTATCCCAATATCGACTTCTATTCGGGCATCACGCTGGCGGCGATCGGGTTCCCCACCAGCATGTTTACCGCGCTGTTTGCGGTGGCCCGCACCGTGGGCTGGATCGCCCAGTGGAAGGAAATGCTGGAAGACCCGCATCAGAAGATCGGTCGCCCGCGCCAGATCTATACCGGGTCGAAGAAGCGCAACTATGTTCCGATCAAGAAGCGCAAACCCATCGCGGGGTAAGCGGCATTCATCCGATACGAAAAGGCGGGAGGTTATTTCCCGCCTTTTTTATGTCTGGCACCACGCCATAGCCAACCACCCCGCGCAGCGTGTATAGGAACCCGGCACGGGCGTATGGTCAAAAAGGGCGGCAGCATGGTGGTAAAACACATTGGCATTCTGGTGTTTGACGATGTTGAGGAGCTTGATTTCGTCGGGCCCTGGGAAGTTTTTGCCACCGCTGCGAACAAAGCCGAAGCCACCGGGCAGCCGGTCTATCGGCCCCTGCTGATCGCGGAAAACAAAGGCCTGCGCCGTTGCGCTAAGGCGTTGCGTGTGCTGCCCGATACCGACATCGCCAGCGCCCCGCCGCTCGCCATTCTGCTGATCCCCGGCGGTCAGGGCACCCGGCGCGAGGTCAACAATCCACCGCTGCTGAACTGGATTGCCAAAACGGCCGCCACCGCCGAATGGGTGACATCAGTTTGCACCGGGGCGCTTTTGCTATGCGCCGCAGGCCCGGCACGGGGCAAAACCGTCACCACGCACTGGGCTTTTGTTGAAGCCCTTAAAGCCCGTGGTGAAGCCAAAGCTGTGCGCGATGATTGCCGCTTTGTGCAGGATGGCAATCTGGTCAGCGCGGCGGGCGTTTCCGCTGGCATTGATATGGCGCTGTGGCTGGTCGGCCAGCTTTACACGCCGGACTTTGCCCGCCAGGTCCAGCGCGCCATTCAGTATGCGCCGCAGCCGCCCTACGCACCGGCGTAGAGCGGCACAGCATTTGATTTTACGGATACAGTTCCCGGCGCAGATCGGGCACCACGCGGGCCAGTTCCGCGGCCACTTCGGCTGAAAAAACCTCGGCCCCCTTGTCGCCGATATGGGTGTAGTCGAACACGATGCTGGGCCGCCCCTGCGGGGTGTCCACCACCTCGGTCGCCTTCAGGTCAACCGGGGCTTTGGATTCTTCCGGCGTGGCGCTGATCGTGGTGCCTTTGGCGGCAGCGTCCAGCACATACTGCGGCGGCAGCATTTCGGCCAGTTTGGTTGCCTCCACCGGCCCCATTTTCTGCACCGCGGCACCGGATACCGCATGCAGATCGACCAGCGGCACATTCATCTCTTTGGCGACCTTGATGGCAGCATCGGCCCACGGCTTCAGATCATCCTGCAGCGAACCATCCTTGAACGGGCGGCGTGTCAGCGGCGTCACCAGCACCGGAATCGCCCCGGCTTCACGCGCGTCCTTGACATACTGGGCCAGATTGGCAGGAAATTCCGTGTACAGATCGGTTGAGCGGCCCGGCTTGCCCGGCTGATCGTTATGACCAAGCTGGATCAGCACATAAATCTTGCTGTAGCCCGGCGTTTTCATTTCCGACAGCGCCAGCGCCCACGATCCTTCGGCGCGATAGCTGAAGCTGCTGCGCCCGCCGCGCCCGAGGTTGATGCACGACACAAAGGACGACAGATGATGGGCACAGAAAGCCCCGCCCCAGCCGCTGCCGACCTGCATGGTGGAATCGCCGACCAGAATGATTTTCTTCGCACTGATCGGTTTAACCGCCGCACGTTCGGCCACATCGGTCACCGCGGGCGGCTGGACCGCCGCAGGCGGGGCGGGCAGATGGGTCGGCTCCTGCGCCAGGGCGGGCAGCAGCATCGCCGCCCCGGCCATCAGAAAATACGCAAAAACTTTCACGTCAGAATCCCCCTGTTTTATTATCTATACCACAATATGACACCGGTTACTTTCCACCCTATAACACACGCCACGCGGGCTGTCAGCGGGCCCGCTGCCCGTGCACGAAAACTTGAGCGGCAAGGCCGGAATAGCACTGACAGGGTGGCAATTTTGCGGCGCGGTAAACTTTTGGCAAACGCACAGCGTTGACAAGATGTGAACGGCGAAAATAACCGCGCAATTCCGGGGATAATTCGCACACGGATTTTACCGGGCATTTTAAGGGTGTGGAAACGCTATCCCGTGCCACCACCCACAGGGACGTAAGCCCCGTCGTATAGTCAGCGCCAGATACCTGACCACCCCACACGGGAGCCCCCCCCTATGAATCTTGCCGAACAGACCTATGGTTTTTATACCCCAACCGTGGCCCTGATGGGTGTGGGCTGTTCCAAGGATGCCGGCACCCAGGCCAAGGCGCTGGGGGCCAAACGCATTTTGCTGGTGACCGATGCCGGCATGGTCAAGCTGGGCCACGCCGACCGCATCCGCAAACTGCTGGAGGCCGCCGGTCTGGCGGTAACCGTATTTCCCGGTGCCGATCCCAACCCCACCGACAAGAATGTGCATGATGGCCTGGGCGTTTATCAGTCCAATGGCTGCGACGGCATTGTCTCGCTTGGCGGCGGCAGCTCGCATGATTGCGCCAAGGGGATTGGCATTGTGGCGGGTAACGGCGGCCATATCCGCGATTACGAAGGCCTCGATAAATCGGCCAAACCGATGCCGCCGTTTCTGGCAATCAACACCACTGCCGGCACCGCCAGCGAGATGACGCGGTTCTGCATCATCACCAACACCGACACCCATGTGAAGATGGCGATTGTCGACTGGCGCTGCACCCCGACGGTGGCGATCAACGACCCGCTGCTGATGGTGGATATGCCGCCATCGCTGACCGCCGCCACCGGCATGGATGCGCTGACCCACGCGATCGAGGCCTATGTCTCGACCATTGCCACCCCGATCACCGACGCCTGCGCCATCAAGGCCATCACCCTGATATCCGACTGGCTGCGCCCCGCCGTGGCCCATGGCGGCAATATCGAGGCGCGCGATAAAATGGCCTATGCCGAATATCTGGCCGGTATGGCGTTCAACAATGCCAGTCTGGGCTATGTCCACGCCATGGCCCACCAGTTGGGCGGCTTCTACAATCTGCCCCACGGCGTGTGCAACGCCATCCTGCTGCCCGAGGTCTGCGCCTATAACCTGATTGCCTGCCCGTCGCGCTATGCCGATGTCGCCGTGGCGCTGGGCGAGGACATCATCGGCCTGACCGATGTCGAAGCGGGCGAGAAAGCCATCGCCGCCATCCGCCGCATGGCCAAAGATGTCGGCATTCCCAAAGATCTGTCGGTTCTGGGCGTCAAGGAACAGGATTTGGAAGTCATGTCCGAAAACGCCAAGAAAGACGCCTGCCAATTGACCAATCCACGCACCGCCACCCTCAATCAGGTGGTCAAAATTTTTCAGGCGGCTTTGGTGCGGGATTAGCCGCCGCATTTTCCCCCTCCCTGTTGCATCGAAAGACACTGGCCATCCTTCGGGGTGGCCTTTTTTTTGAAAAGGTAGGCGGACGGTTATTTCACGAACAGTGTTCTTGACGAACAATGTTCGCACATTTACGCTGCAGCAATGAAAACACCCGCCCCCAGCCGCCGCAGCCGCCCGGCCAAAACCCCGTTAAGCCGTGACGTCATTGTGGCGGCCGGCCTTAACATTCTGAAGGCGGATGGCTTTGCCGGCCTCACGCTCCGGCGTATTGCCACCGCGCTCGATACCGGCCCGGCCTCGCTCTACGTCTATTTCCAGAACTTTGACGATCTGCGCAGCGCCATGCTGGAACAGGCCCTCAGCGTCATTCCCGATCCGCCTGCCACCGGGCTGTGGCGTGACCGGCTGAAATCCATACTGGTCGCCTATAGTGACCTGCTGATTGCCACCCCCGGTCTGGCGCAACTGGCCCTTGCCGCCATTCCGATCGGACCCAGAACGCTGCATTTGTGCGAAATCACGCTTTCCCTGATGAACGAAGGCGGCGTGCCCGATGCCGTGGCGGCGTGGGGACTGGATTTGCTGATGCTCTATGTCACCGCCGCCGCTGCCGAGACCACGCTGAAGGTCGAACCGGACCGGGGCATCAGCCGGGTATCCGCCGCCATGGGTGGTCTGTCGCCGGTGGAATTTCCCAACATCCATGCCCAGATGGTACCGATGATCAGCGGCACCAGCGCCGAACGCAGCGCCTGGTCAATTAATGTCATTATCGACGGGCTGATCTCGGCCGAACCACCAAAGCTGGGGTAACCGCGGCACCACTCCACATCCCAGCCCCCCGCACCATAACTTCTCCTCCCATGCGAAGCGGGGGAGGTGGCAGGACCGGCACCAAGCCGGGCATGACGAAGGGGGTGGGGGTGGGGATGAATTGCCCCCATCCCACGGGCACAAAATGCGCCCGCGGACTTCCCCCGCAATGCGGGGGAAGAGAAGGCTTGTATTATCCGCATAC
>JBAVPS010000076.1:0-4295 GCA_049693315.1 Rhizomicrobium sp.
GCCACGCAGTGGCCAATATCCGCGCTGGCAAGCGCGTTGTGGCAGAACAGGAAGGGCGTGTAAGGATTAAACTTGTCGGCCTTCAGCGCCGATATCTGGGCCACCAGCTGTTCCGGCACAGTATTAGCGCGGCAGGCAAAGGCGATGGCGCGCCGGTTATCCTTTTTCACATTCCAGCCGTTGGCAAAACCTTCGGCGAATTTCATGTTATCGTTCGGTGTGTAAAACTCTGTCACATGGCCATCACGCAAAATAGCCTCGCGCTCATCAACCGTAATGTCCGGCGCCCCGGCGGCATAGCAGGCATCAACCGTGTCGAGGACATTGGCCGGAACACCAACACCGCCGTGCTGACGATAGTCATCGGCAATCGCCCTGGCCTTGGTGACATCGGCTTTTTCCCCGGCCCGGAGCAGCGCATCGTTCAGCTTATCTTCGATATCATTGGCCGATGCCGATGGTATGGCCAGCACCGTCAGTGCGGCGGCAAGAAGGCAGGCAATGGTCCGGGGCTTGGTCATGGCTCTCACAGAAAAAGGCGACCTGCCCTGACTAGCGATAATTACGCCCCCTGTAAACAATGGTATTTTTAAACAAAATCAAAGCTTTATATCACTTAGAAGTTGCACCGCACACAGATCAACGTGCGCTTACTAGATGTCCATATCTGGTGTGCATAGCAAACTTGCTCTTCCTCCGCTCCAGGAGGAAAAGGGCGTTGCGGGCAGAGTTTACGGGCGCAGATACCATCTGCAGGGGGCGCGCATCCGGGCATGCGGGCCGCCCGGTGCCTTGAAGGTGGTGTTACTGGGCCAGCATGACCCGGGCAATTATGAAATGGTGATACAGTACCCACACCGGGCGCTGGTTGCACCGAGGGTGCGTGTCACGACACGATATCTGCTGAACGCCTTTAAAAAGGACAAGCGATAGCATTTTCCGTTGTCCGAACTGACGGCGTTTCAATAAAGCCTAAATTCTGCGCCATCTACGCATATTAATCCTCAGGCGGATTATCGCGTCCCTTAATCCAGCCCAGTGTCTGCTGCAGAATTTCATCTGACAGCGCGCCCTCGCCCACCGCCCGGGACAAAATCACAGTCCCCACCATAGCAGACCATATGCCAATAGCCGCCCGACGCGCCTGAGCAGCATCCCTGTCCGGTAGTAAGTGGCTGATACGGTCGATCTGTGCCGCCACACCATCGGCCATCGCCTGACGCGCCGCCGGGGCCTGATAACGGACATCCGCTGCCAGCCCCGCTGTCGGGCAGCCCGCCGCCGGATTATCCCGGTGCAGCGCGGATAAATAGGTTTTCAGAAAATCATCCAGACTGCCCGCCCCTTCAGCCGTCGTACAGAAAACATGGCTGAGGGTCTGTGCGACCAGATCATCCTTCGAACTGAAATGACCATAAAAGCCGCCATGGGTCAGACCGGCAGCCTTCATCACCTCGGCCACGCTGACAGATTCAAAGCCTTTGGCGCGGAACAATTCCCCCGCAGCATCCAGAATGCGCTGGCGGTTTTCGGCCATTTGCTCACGACTGACTTTCATTACAGGCATCCACCTTGACTTTTACATGATGACCATCATATTAAAATACAATGATGATGCCCATCATGAATACATCCCCCTGATCCGGAGTGCAATCCTATGCCCACCACCCCTTCTGTTCTGATTACCGGTGCCTCTTCCGGCATTGGTGCCACCTATGCCGACCGATTTGCCCGGCGCGGCCATAATCTTGTGCTGGTCGCCCGCAACCAGGACCGCATGGAAGCGCTGGCCACGAAGCTGCGTCAGGAAACCGGCGTCACCATCGACATCATTCGTGCGGACCTGACACAACCATCGGATCTGGCCGAGGTAGAAACGCGGCTGAAGGATGATGCGCGGATCGGAATACTGGTCAATAATGCCGGAACCGCGATTGGCGGCACTCTGGCACAGCAGAAAAGCGAGGATATCACCGCACTTGTGGCGCTGAATGCAACGGCGGTTCTGCGTCTGGCCCATGCCGTCACACCACGTTTTGTGGAACGCGGCGCAGGCACCATCATCAACATTGCCTCGGTTGTGGGACTTGTCCCTGAATTCGGTCAGACCGTTTACGGTGCCACCAAGGCCTTTGTTCTGTATCTGTCGCAGGGGATGAGCCACGAGATGTCATCCAAAGGGATTTATGTTCAGGCCGTTCTGCCTGCCGCGACCCGTACAGAAATCTGGGCCAATGCCGGTGCAGACATCAACAGCATTCCGGGGCTGATGGATGTGGGAGAAATGGTTGACGCTGCCCTTGTCGGTTTTGATCGCCGCGAGCCGGTTACCATCCCGCCACTGCCGGATGCCGGTCTGTGGGATGCCTATCAGGCGGCACGGCTGGCGATGACCCCGGGCTTTGGGGAATCCCACGCGGCGGCACGCTATCAGACCAAACGCTGACCACAATCAGGACGAAAGGGCGATATAATGGAAGCCTATATTCTCGACCGGTATAAAAAAGGTGCTGCGCTGCGGCGGAGCACACTGCCGGAACCATCTGTCGGACCGGATGATGTTCTGATCGAAGTACACGCCGCGGGGCTTAACCCGCTTGATCTGAAAATCCGGGATGGTGCCTTTAAGGCCTTCCTGCCCTATCGTCCGCCCCTTATTCTGGGCCACGATGTTGCGGGCAAAGTCATCCGGGTTGGTGGCAATGTCCGGCGATTTCAGCCGGGCGATGCCGTCTATGCCCGCCCGCGCGACGGACACATCGGAACCTTTGCCACGCAGATCGCTGTTGATCAGGCCGACATTGCGCCCATGCCCGGGAATGTCAGTATGGAGGAGGCTGCATCCATCCCGCTGGTCGGCCTCACCGCATGGCAAGCCCTGAACGGGCGGGCAGGTTTGAAAGCCGGACAGAAAATCCTCATTCACGCGGGGGCCGGTGGTGTCGGCACACTTGCCATTCAACTGGCAAAGCATCTGGGTGCTCACGTTGCCACCACCACCAGCACCAAGAATATAGAGCTGGTGAAAAGCCTCGGCGCGGATATGGTGGTCGATTATACCCGTGAAAAGTTTGACAGCGTCCTCAGCGATTATGATGTCGTGCTCAACAGCCTGGATGCGGCCACGCTGACCGCATCGCTGCAGGTGCTGAAGCCGGGAGGGAAACTGATCTCACTGTCCGGCCCGCCGGACCCGGCGTTCGCCAGAGAACACAGACTAAACGGTTTGCTGACGTTTGTGATGCGGCTTCTGAGCCACAGCATCCGCAGCAAAGCCCGCGCCCGCGATGTCCGTTATTCCTTTTTGTTCATGCATGCCAGCGGTGCTGAGCTGGAACAGATTACAACGCTGATTGAAGCCGGACATATCCACCCGATTATCGACCGCAGCTTTGCCTTTGATCAGATGAACGAAGCGCTGAGCTATCTCGCCACCGGGCGGGCAAAGGGAAAGGTCGTCGTCCGCGTCAGATGAAACTGGGCTGGGGCTGGAATAGAGCCCCTTTTCCGAATCTCAGCGACTATACCGCCACCGCCCCGATTGTCATGATACCGCCTCGCGTTACCCCACCCGGCCGGTCGTCAAACGGGCATGCGGGCCGCCCGACGCAGCGTGCGGCGGAAAAGTGGCGTCAAGAATATTCTTTTTAGTTAGAACAAATATACTCCTTGACCATAGCGGCCACGGTTAACATTATCTTGTGGCTACGGTTCCTCGGATTTCAACATCTAGTTAAAATTTGAGGCGAAGAGGGAAGCCGGTGAAAGCCCGGCGCTGCCCCCGCAACTGTCAGCGGCGTGGTCCGATCACAGCAGTCACTGGCGCCTGAGGTGCCGGGAAGGCCAGATTGGACGCCTTGAAAACGCCCGCGGATGAGCCAGGAGACCTGCCGAAAGCACCAGTATTCGTCCTTGGGCGGGGTGTCCCGATGGGGCGCGAAAGCTGCAGATGGCGCCAAGCCGTTTGCCGTCGCGCACCTGTCTGCCCGCCATATTTTGAGCCGTTGGAGGGGAGAAGCCGTTATGACCGTTCATGTCAGCCCGATTGAGGCCGCAGCCGTTGCCGGTGGGGGCAAGCCCGTGCCGGAAGATTTGCGCCTTGATCACAGCCGCGATGCCCGGCTGACCGATTTCGGCAAGGCCACCCTGATCGACCGCTATCAGTTGCCCGGCGAAAGCATTCAGCACATGTTCGCCCGCGTTGCCTGCGCCTATGCTGACGACATCGCCCATGCCCAGCGGCTGTATGATGCGATTTCGCAGTTGTGGTTCATGCCCGCCACGCCGGTCTTAAG
>JBAVPS010000077.1:0-4087 GCA_049693315.1 Rhizomicrobium sp.
ATCTCGAACTGGTCGGCGGGCGCCAACAGAATTTGGCGCTGGCCCCCGCGGATAATGTGCCGCTGGCCCCTGCCACCGATACCCCGGTGCGCCTGCGCCCCCATCCCCTGGTGGATCGCATCACCGAGGACGAAACCGCAGCCCACAAAGCATTTGTCGCCAAGGAATTGGGCGATAACCCGGTGTGGGCCAAATACGACGCCTGAAATCTGGCGTGTGGGCGTTTGTTTGCCGCCCCGCACATACAAAAACGGCGCTGACCGGGATCGGTAGCGCCGTCTGTAAGAAATATACTTGCCCGATCAGGCGTCGAGATGGCCCGGCGCGACGTTGCGCTGCTGCATCTCGGCCATCTTGGCACGATACAGCGCGGCAAAGTCGATAGGCTCGATCATCAGCGAGGGCAAACCGCCATCCTGAACTACATCGGCGACAATGCGGCGGACAAACGGGAACAGAAGATGCGGCGCTTCGATCATCAGGATCTGGCTGCGCACATCTTCAGGGATATTGTGCAGGAAGAACAGGCCGCCATAGACCAGCTCAAGCAGGAACGCCGGCTTGTCTTCGATCTTGGCCGAGACCTGCAACTTCATTTCGACTTCAAACAGTTCCTTGTCGGCCTGTTTGGCTTTCAGATCGACGTTCAGTTCGACCTGCGGACGGCTGGCAACGTTGGTCAGCGGTGCGGCCGGATTTTCAAAGGACAAGTCCTTGATATACTGCGACACGACACGGATTGCGGGCGCATTGGCCTCGTCTGTACCATTTTGGCCATCAGCAGAACCGCCAGCCGGAATATTGCCTTCTTCGCTCATCAAAGACCCCCTAAAGGAAAACGTAGCTATTGTTCAGCGCCGCTAGCATGAAAGCCGGGCCTCTGACAAGCAAGCCGCAAGAAAGCCGTTCCACGTAAGCGAATCATTAACGTTATTGTTGCCGGAAGGGTGCGCCTGTTGCAAATCGGCCCGTAAAACCTAATTATAAAAAGATGCGTTGCTGGACCCGAAAAGCCGACTGCGCTACTGTGTGATATAATTTATGCGCGCTTGTGACGCGTAAGGTTTTTCTAATATGGCGGACACGCAATTGTTCGAGATCATCGTGATAGCAACAGTGGCGGCGGTTGTTCTGTTCCGCCTGTATGCGGTGCTCGGTCGACGGACCGGTAACGAGCGTCCGCCGCAAAGCTATCGTGTGCCGCATCAGGAACCGGCGGAAACCATGGCGAGCGAGGAAATCGCCCGCGAAAAGCCGCGGCCACAATTGTCGTCGCCGGTCATGCGGCCCACCGATCCGGTCTCCAACGGGCTATTTGATATTTCGCTCGGCGATAAAAGCTTTGATCGCGATAAGTTCATCACCGGGGCCCGCGCCGCCTATGAGATGATTGAGGAAGGTTTTGCTACCGGCGCGCGCGAAACGCTGCGGCCGCTACTCAGTGCCGACGTTTTTACGGCCTTTGAAGGGGCAATCACTGCCCGCGAATCTGCCGGACAGCAATGCCGTTTCACCTTCGTCGATTTCAAAGAGGTCAAGATCGTCGGTGCGGCCTTAAAAGACCGCATGGCCGAGGTGACGGTGTCTTTCCGGGCCGAGGTGATTTCCGCCACCGTTGATGGCAGCGGGGCTGTGGTTGCCGGGGACGAGAAAGCCGTGACCGAAGTGAACGACATCTGGACCTTCTCGCGCGATGTGCTGGCGCGCAATCCAAACTGGATTTTGATCGCCACCGCGGCCGAGGCTTAAAATTCCTAAAAATTTCCACCGAAAAAAAGCCCCGCTACTGGCCGGGCTTTTTTTGAGCTTTTGGGCGGGCATGCTCGCCGGATGCCAGACTATACCGGGGCCAGCGGGGACTGGCGTTACACTTCAAAAGCAGGATTTTTCGGATCTGCCGGGCTGGCGCGGGGCCAATCTGCAACCGGCCTATCAGGCCTTTGTGCGGTCCTGTGGCGAAATTAATGCCCGGTCGGCGACGGCCCCGGCACCGGGGCTTGGCTATGGCGGCACCAATGGCGACTGGCAGATGGTCTGCCGCGCGGTCAAACATACTGCATTGCCACCAAAACGCTTTTTCGAGCAGTGGTTTCAGCCCTTCTCACTTGTGGCCTCAGGTACCGCCAATCTGTTCACCGGCTATTACGAGCCGGAAATCGCGGTCAGCCGGGTCAAAGATGAAACCTATCAAACCCCGATTTATGGCCTGCCGTCTGATCTGGTCAGCGTCGATCTGGGGCTGTTCCGCGATAAGTATAAGGGCGAAAAGCTGGTTGGCCGTCTGGATAAAAACCGGCTGACACCCTATCCCGCCCGGGCCGAGATCGAGAATAAGGGGATTAAAGCACCCATCCTGTTTTATGCCGCCGATCCGGTGGCCGTATTTTTCCTGCAGATTCAGGGTTCGGGCCGCGGGGTGCTGCCGGATGGCTCACAGGTCCGTCTGGTTTATGCTGGCCAAAATGGCAAAAGCTATACCGCTATCGGCAAGGTACTGGCGGCGCAGGGGGCCATTGCGCGGGACCAGATTACCGCCCAATCCATCCGTGACTGGCTGAAATCCCATCCGGACGAAGCCGTGTCCGTCATGCAAGCTAATGAATCCTATGTATTTTTCGCTGAAGAACATATCGGCAGTCCGTCTCTGGGGGCCAAGGGATCCGAAGGCGTGCCACTGACGGCAGAAGCCAGCATTGCCGTTGATCCCCGCTTTCACCCCTATGGTCTGCCGGTGTTCATCGCCACCACCAAACCATCATCGGACGGGGCGGGCACCGTTTGGCAAAGCCTGTTCATCGCGCAGGATCGTGGCGGGGCCATCCGCGGGGCCGGTCGGGCTGATCTGTATCTTGGCGTCGGAGGCGGCCCGGAAAAATTGGCCGGGCTGATGAAACAGCCGGGCGATATGTTTATTCTGCTGCCCAGGGCCGTGGCCGAGCGTTTGCCGGGCATGAGCCGCTATGATGGGCCACAGCCATGAAAAAACGCCAGACCAGCGATGACGAACGTGCCTTCTTCGAAGGGGTGATGACTGGCAAACTGCGGATTGCCAAGCCTGAGCCACGTCTGATCATGCCCGAAGCCGTGGTGCGCAAAGGGCCTAAGCCGGTGGCACCCAGTGGCGTCGACGGGGGCACCGCCGAACGGCTGCACCGCGGTGATCTGGAACCGCAGGCTACGCTGGATCTGCATGGCCTGACCGAGGCGGCGGCCTATCCCGCCCTGATGAAATTCATCACCATGGCCATCCGGCGTAATTTGCGGTTGGTGCTGGTGATAACCGGCAAGGGGCGGCAACAGATCGACCGCTATGCCCCCTTTGATATGGAACTCGATATGCGCACGCGCGGCGTACTCAAAAATATGGTGCCGCGCTGGCTGGCCGAGCCGGATGTCGTGCGTCAGATCGCCGACATCCGTACCGCCCACGGCCGCCATGGTGGTGACGGCGCGCTGTATATTTACTTACGCAAAAAAAGCTCAGATCAGCCCCGCCTTACGCGCTAATTCCGCCAGCGAATTTTGCGGCCGGGCACCGAAATGCGAAATGATTTCGCCTGCCGCCAGCGAACCCAGCTTGCCGCAGACACCAAGCGCCTTGCCATGGGTCAGACCATAGAGGAACCCGGCGGCGAATTGATCGCCCGCGCCGGTGGTATCAACAACCTGCTTGACCGGTACGGCATCAATGATGTGGGTTTCGCCCTGACCAACCACAACACAGCCCTGCGCCCCACGGGTTACCGCGGCAATCCCGCCCCAATCGGACAGCGCCTGTAATGCGCCATCAAAGTCTTCGGTGCCGAACAGCGCCTTGGCTTCATCTTCATTGGCGAAAACGATGTCGATATCGTCGCGGATCAGTTCAAGAAACTCGTCGCGGAAGCGGCCAACGCAGAAGGGATCGGACAGCGTGAAAGCGGTTTTTGTACCAGCTTCGCGGGCAGCGGCAATGGCTTTACGCGATGCGGCCTTGGCGGCCTCCATATCCCACAGATAACCTTCGATATAGAGCACTTTGGCACTGGCAATGTCGGACTTTTTGACATCGGCGGCCTGCAGTCCACGACAGGCACCCAGATAGGTG
>JBAVPS010000078.1:0-5691 GCA_049693315.1 Rhizomicrobium sp.
CACCAACCCCGACCAGCACCAGCCCGGCCCCGACGCGGGCGCGCATGCCAGCCAGAATGGTGTTCGAGGGGGCCAGCAGGGGTTTGCCCGACAGCCCGCCTTCTTCCCCGGCATGGGAATTTTTTAAGTCCGGCCGCGCCAGTGTGGTGTTGGTGACGATGATGCCGTCCAGCCCGGAAGCCAGAACCTCGGCGGCGATGTCGTCCATCTCGTGGCCATCGATATCCGGGGCGATCTTGAGCAGGATCGGCTTTTTGTCACCCCCGCGGGCCTCGGCCAGCTCAGACAGCAGCCGGTGCAATGCCTCACGCCCTTGCAGCTTCCGCAGGCCGGGTGTGTTGGGGGACGAGATATTCACCGCGACATAATCGGCCAGCGGGGCCAGCTTGTCATAGGTCAGCCGGTAATCGGCGATGCGGTCATCACTGTTCTTGTTGGCACCGATATTGATGCCGAGCACGCCAGCCCCGGATTTTGAACCCGCTTTACGTTTAGCCAGATGGGTAGCAGCGAATTCCATGCCGCGATTATTAAAGCCCATGCGGTTGATGATGGCCCCGTCTTCGGGCAACCGGTACATGCGCGGCTTGGGGTTACCCGGCTGCGGGCGCGGGGTCACCGTGCCGCATTCGACAAAGCCAAAGCCCAGCCGGAACATGGCGGGGTATGCGACGGCGTTCTTGTCAAAACCGGCCGCCATGCCGATGGGGTTGGTAAAGTTCAGGCCCAGCACATTGCTCGCCAGTACCGGATCATCTTTACGCGCGCGCGGCACCAGCGGGCCGAAGGCGGCAGACAGCTCTACGGTTGCGTTATGGGCGGTTTCGGCGGGCAGCAGGCGCAGGGCCGCCACCGCAAGATCCATCGGGTTTATCATGGCTGTCTTTTGTGCCTGTCGGCGGGCAGTGTGGCAAGCCGTTTTCTCTGTCTGCGGCGAATGCGGGATTTTTCGCTTGTGGGCAAAATGATTGCGACGGAAGCTGTCCCATGGCCCGTATAATTCCGAATGGACAGCCGCGTGCAGCTTGATCCCGATGACGAACTGATCCTGCGCGCCGCCCGTGGCGATCGGGCTGCGGCGGCGCGGCTGATGATGCGCCATCTGCCCAAAATGCTGTCGCTGGCCCGGCGTATGCTGGCAAGCCGTGGCGAGGGCGAGGCCGAAGATGCTGTTCAGGATGCCTTTTTGCGGCTTTGGCAATATGCCGGGCGCTGGCAGCCGGGGCGGGCCAAAGTTGAAACCTGGTTGTACCGGGTGGTGCTTAATCAATGTTATGACCGCCTGCGGCGGCGCACGACCGCCCCGCTGGAGGCCGCCGCCGAAACCCCGGACCCCGCCCCCGGCGCCCGTGCGCAGCTTCTGGCAGCCGAACGGGGCCGTGCCGTGCAAGCGGCGCTGGAAAAATTGCCCGAACGGCAGAAAACCGCGCTTTTACTGTGTCACTGGCAGGAAATGGGCAATATTGAAGCGGCGGAAGTGATGGGCATCAGCGTTGAAGCTATAGAGTCGCTGCTGGCGCGCGGCCGGCGGACGTTACGGGACCGTCTGGCGGACTGGAAGGAAGGGTAACATGGCCGAAAAAGAACTCAGTGATCGTGCCTTTGTCGACCGGATCGTACAGGAAAGCCGTGCGGCCGATGGGCTGCGATCACAAAGCCGGATAGTGCCGGATCTGCCAGCCGGTCTGTCCGCCCGTATCCTTGCCGGTTTTGATGCCACCTTCGCACCGCGCCGGTCCTGGTCGCAGCGGCTGGCCGATGCCATCTGGCCAGGGGCGCCGCTGTGGCAGCCGGGCTTTGCGCTGGCACTGGCGCTGATCTGCGGTTTGGGGCTGGGCTTGCTGCCCAGTGTGCAGTCCGGCAACGCAAGCCCGGACTCAAGCTCGCTGCAGCAACTGACCGAGGCAACGCCGGCCCTTGACCTGGCGGGAGATATTTAATGCCCTCACCCTTTCTGTCCCAACCGCCGTCTGCCGGGTTAAGCCGGGGCTGGCGTGTCCTCATCATCCTGTCGCTGTGTCTCAATCTGTTGATGCTGGGGGCGGCGGGCACCTTGCTGTGGCGCTGGTCGGCGGCTTCGCTGCCATTGTCCCGCCTGATCGACGGGCCTGCCAGCGGGCCGATGCACCATGGCAATGCCAAAGGCTTCGGTCTGGGCCATGGGCCGCTTAATCCGCATGTTCTGGCCAGTCTGGCCCCGGAAAAGCGCGACGCTATCCGCCATCTGATGGATGCCCACCGTCCAAAGATGCAGGCGTTGCGGCAGGAGTCTTTCAAGGCCCGTCAGGCGGCATCGGATCTGATGGCCAGTGATGGCTATTCTTCGGAGCGTTTCGCCGCGGCGCTCGACCGGGTGCGGCTGGCCGATGGCGCGCTGGAAGCCGAGGTGCTGCGTATCGTCAACGAATCCGTCGGGCTGCTGTCACCCGGGGAACGCCGCGCCGTGGCCAAGGCACAGAACGAAAGTGAACATGGTCCCGGCGATGGGCATGGCCCCGGTATGGGTAACGGTATGGGTAACGGCGGGCAAAGCCGTCCGCATCGTGCCGCGCCGCTGCCGGATCAATAAGCCGGGTTGCTTATGCCTTGGGCAGGCGTAGCGCCACCACCGTGCCCTTGCCGGGCTGGGGGGCGAATTTCAGCCCGCCGCCCATCATCCGGGCCAGTTCGATAGCGATGGTTTCATCAATGCCGGGGCGCGCGCCGGACCGCCCGGTCCGGCTTGGCAGTTTGCCCGGATCGGTGATGGTGACGATGGCGGCACCCGGCTCCTCGCCAATCGTGACATGGATGTTGCCCCCCGGTGCGGTACGGGCCATCGCCGCGCCAAGCAGCATTTCCAGAAGGCGTTCGGCGATCTCGATATCAATATGGATTTCGACCGGGATCGGCGGGGCCAGCTCCAGCCTGATTCGTTTGGCATAGGCCCGGCCCGATTGGGCGCGAAGTGTCGCCCCGACCAGACGGCTGGCATCACAGGTTTCGATGGCCAGCGGAACATGGCCCGCATCAATGGTGGCAAGTTCCCCCACCGCCTCAAGCCGCTTTTTTATCTGGCGACCGGCGCTGTCGATATAGCGGGCATATTCGCCATATTTGGGGTTATCGATGGGGCCGGGAATTTCGCGGGCGATCATTTCGGCAAAGCCGCAAACCGCATTAAGCGGCGTGCACAGATCCCGCGCCAGATTGGCGTATAACAGACTGCGGTCCTGAATGCGTTCGGCAGCAAAGCGCTCGCTCAGCGCCAGACGCATGCGCAGCTTGGATTCTTTGGGCGGGCTGTGGCGTAAGGCCCGCACCAGACGGGCCGCCTTGGCCCGCCAGTTGATGGCGCGCCAGAACACCAGCATCAGCCAGCCGCCGACCAGAAGCGGCCCCAGCACCAGAAACAGATGCAGCGGCAACAGCCGGTACCAGTCGCCGGTTACGGTCGGATCAACTTCGTAATGCAGATTGATCGGCCAGTGCTGCCCGGCGAGGATGATGCCGCGCGGGGTCCCGGCATCGTCGGGATGGTGGCCGACCAGACGGACGCCAGCGGTACTGACCAGTTCAGCCTGGGCGAGCAGGGCGGGCGGGGCCAGCGTGGATGGCTCGAACGAAACCGCCACCAGCCGGTCGCCATCGCGAAAAACGATCAGACCGCGATTGCCGGTGCCGATCACCAGCCGGTTCTTACGTAACAGCGAGGCCAGCGCCAGACTGTCGAGGGCTTCACCGCTCTGGCGCAGGGAATTGCCCGCGCTGTCGGCCACGGCAATGCCACGGATGCCGGGCAAGGCGGCCACCGCTTCTTCGGCCAGCCCGCCATTGGCGAACATCAGGCCCAGTGCGGCGACGCGATCAAGATTGCCTTCCGCCGTGGCGAGCAGAATCTGGGCCTGGGCAATGTCGGCCTCTTCAGCCTGCTGAAAGGCGTGCTGCTGTTCAAAATAGAGCAGTAATCCGGCCGCCAGCGCGAAGCTGACGGAAATCAGCCCAATGCAGCCGATGACCAGCTGGCGCGCCCGCCTGCCGGGCAACCCGGCCGCACGCAAGATTTTTGGCCCGATCTTTTGGCCGATGGCCGCGCCAAGCTGCCGATAGAACCGCCCTGCCGTCTCGCTCATGCCGTTCCTGCTGGCTATCTGCCGGACTGATTCGCAACTTAGACGATTATGCGCGAGGGGGAACCCATGTCACTGCAAATGCAGGGTTTTACAAATATGGGGCAAAAATAAAATCCCGGCCCTTGCGGACCGGGATTTTGGGCAAGCGCTGCTATGGCCCTGTTCAGCCCAGCATTTTGGAGACAACTTCATAGAGGTTGGACGAAATACCTGCCGTATCGAGCATGGCTTTGAGCTCGTGCCGCATCATTTTCTGACGATCCGGCGCAAAGCGGCGCCAGGTTTCAAACGCCCCGGCCATGCGGGCCGAAACCATGGCGTTCAGTGTATCGACATGGCGCACCACATCGCCGACCAGCGCATAGCCCGCGCCGTCAGCACTGTGGAAGCGCAACTGATTGACCGAGAAGGCCCCAATCAGCGCACGCACCCGGTTGGGGTTTTTGATGTCGAAAGCCGGATGCTGCATCAGGGCGCGGACCTTGGCCACCGTATCGGCGCGTGGCGATCCGGCCTGCAGGCCCATCCATTTATCGAGCACCAAAGGCTGGGTTTTGAAGCGGTCATAGAAATGGGCGAAGGCTTCGTCACAGCGCGCCGATGCCATGCGCGACAGTGCGGCCAGCGCCGCCATCATGTCGGTCATGTTGCCCGCGGCCGTGTATTGGGCAAAGGCCAGTTCGGCCGCCGCGTCATCATCGGTGGCGGTCAGAAAGCGCAGGGCGGTGTTCTTCAACGCGCGCCGCCCACAGCTGGCGGCATCCGGGCTGTAGGGGCCGGTTTCGCGGCAGGCGTCGTATAGCGCGGCGAATTTATCCTGATAGGCACCGGTCAGGACGCGAACCAAACCAACCCGGGCGGCATGAATCGCATCGGGGTCGATTTCGTTCATGCTCTGGGCAATTTCGCTTTCCAGCGGCAAGGCCAGCATGTGGGCGGCAAAGGCCATGTCTTCAGTGGCGTGATCCAGCACCGTGCCGATGGCATCGATATAGGCCTTATCAACCGGTTTGGCCGCCATCAGGGCGTTGATGGCGCTGCGGGCCAGTGCCTGACCGGCTTCCCAGCGGTTGAAGGGATCGCTGTCGGTGGCCATCAGGCGTGCGCGTTCGACATCGCTTTGATGCTGGATGAAGTGGCACGGTGCCGAGAATCCGCGGCCCAGCGACAACAGCGGGGCTTCCTCCACCCCGGTGAAGACAAAGCTTTCTTCCGGCCGGGTCAGTTCGATCACCCGCTCGTCCGGGCCGGTGGCATTCTCGCCTTCCAGGCTAAGCGGCAGCGCCGCGCCACTGGCCGCACCGATCAGGCCAAGGCGCACCGGAATGTGCATCGGCAGCTTTTTGGGCTGCCCCGGCGTGGCGGCGAGCGATTGCTTGAGGCTCAGCGTGTAGGTTTTCTTCGCCGGGTTATAGTGGCCTTCGGCTTCGACCACCGGGGTGCCGGCCTGATGATACCACAGGCGGAACTGCTTTAAGTCGCGGCCACAGGCATCCTCGAAGCATTTGACCCATTCTTCCACTGTGACGGCCTGACCGTCATGGCGGGCGAAATACAGATCGGTGGCTTTGCGATAGCC
>JBAVPS010000079.1:0-5764 GCA_049693315.1 Rhizomicrobium sp.
TGATTGGGCCTGCACCCCGGATGATTTGCCGGCCCCGGCGCTGTGGCGCCCCGACGTTACACTTGCGGAGGGTTTCGCCGAGACCGTTCGTTCGATGGATGGCTTAAGGAACTGACCGCTGGCGGCAACATGTGCCAAAGCGGTAGAGGACGAAAAGAACAATGTTAGCCGATATGGAAATTGTCGACGTTATTATCAGCCGGGTCAAAGAGCTGGTGCCCCCGGGAACCGCGGTGGGCCCGCAATCTTCGATCATGGGCGATCTAGGTCTGGATTCGCTGACCGTGATGAATTTTGTCATGTGGCTGGAGGATAAGTTCGACATCTCGGTTCCGATGGACCGTCTGGTTGATGTCGAAACCATCGCCGATCTGGCCGAAGTGTTGCACAAGCTGGGGGCAAGGAAAGTCTGATGGCCATTCTCGATAAATTCAGTGTTTTAAGTAAAACCCGCGCTTCCCTGCTGGCTCTTGGGATTGATCCCTTTTCGGTGACCTTTGACGATGTGACTTCGCCGACCGAAGCGGTGATTGGTGGCAAGCCGACGATGATTTTCGGCAGCAACAATTATCTTGGCCTGACCTATGATCCGGTGGTGATCGCGGCGGGCGTTGAAGCGTTGAAGCGCTATGGCACCGGCACCACCGGTTCGCGCATTGCTAACGGCACCTTCGCCGGGCATCAGGCACTGGAAAAGCGGCTGGCGGATTTCTTTGGCCGCAAACATGGTATGGTGCTGTCGACCGGCTATCAGGCCAATCTGGCGATGATCTCGACACTGGCGGGCAAGGGCGATCAGATCATCATTGATGCCGACAGCCATGCCAGCATCTACGATGCCTGCCGCATGGGTAATGCCGAAGTCATTCGTTTCCGCCATAACGATCCCGAAGATCTGGCCAAGCGTTTGAAGCGCCTCGACGGCACGCCGGGCGAAAAGCTCATCGTGGTCGAAGGCATTTACAGCATGATGGGCGATACCGCCCCGATGAAAGAATTTGCTGCCGTCAAGCGCGAGCTGGGCGGTTATCTGCTGGTCGATGAAGCCCATTCCTTTGGTGTGCTGGGCGAAAAGGGGCTGGGCGCTGCCGAAGCGGCGGGCGTGTCGGCTGATGTTGATTTCATCGTCGGCACCTTCTCCAAAAGCCTTGCGGCGGTGGGTGGTTTCTGCGTCTCCGATATCGACAATTTCGATATTCTGCGCGTGGTCAGCCGTCCGTATATGTTCACCGCATCGCAGCCGCCGTCGGTGATCGCCACGGTGCTGGCAGCGCTCGACCGTTTAGAGGCGGATACATCCTTGCGCGTGTCGTTACGCGCCAATGCCGAACGCTTCTATGGCGGTCTGGCCAAAGCCGGTTTCGCGCTGGGGCCCGAGGTCAACCCGATTGTTTCGGTCAAGCTGCCCGATATTGCCACTGCGGCGAAATTCTGGACCGGGCTGCTCGACGCCGGGGTCTATGTCAATCTGGCCATTCCGCCTGCCACGCCGACATCCGAACCGCTTCTGCGCTGCTCGGTCACGGCGGCGCATCGCTTTGAACAGATCGACCGTGCGGTCGAAATCTTCACGTCTATCGGCACCACACTGGGTGTGATCGGCGCGGCGAAGGCTGGTGCCTGATATGAGCGCATCTGCCAGCGACGCATTGCTCGGGCTGATCGTCAGGCCCTCAGCCGTCAGGCTGTGGAGCATGACGGGGACCGAGCGGGCGCGCCGTATCCTGACCAAGGCCGGGGCCGAAATCGTCACGGCGGATCAGGCGGCACTGGGCACCAAGGTGCTGCTGACGCGGGCCGACTGGGTGGTCGATCAGGCGCTGGTCGGTCTGGTGCGCGAGCATCTCGGCCGTGTACTGATTACCGGCGATGATGCCCATGCCGTGGTGCTGGCTGCCTATATCGAAGGCCAAGATGTTGCCGCGGTGGTCGCATCCGTCGAAAATGGCTCGCCGCTGCCCGGTGGGCTCGAGGTCATTCATTTCGATCCGACCCAGCCGCTCTATCTGAAGACGCTGCGCAAGAAGCTGAAGCCGGTGGCGCTGGCGCTGACGCCGGAATCTGTGCGTGCCGCTGAGCGGGCAACCTTTGCCGGTTCCTACAAGGGCGTCACCGATGTGGTGACCAAATACTGGTGGCCGTTGCCTGCCCGCATCGTGGTGCGCTGGTGTGCGGCGCTGTCCATCACGCCCAATATGGTGACGTTGTTCGGGTTTATTCTGGTGCTGCTGGCTCCGTGGTGGTTCGTCAGGGGCTGGTTCTGGATGGGGCTGGCCGGGGCCTGGGTGATGACCTTCCTCGATACCGTCGATGGTAAGCTCGCCCGTTGCACCCTGAACTATTCGAAATTCGGTGACATCTTCGATCACGGCATCGACCTGATCAGTCCGCCCTTCTGGTGGTGGGCCTGGCATGCCGGTGCGCTGGCGGTCGGGGCAAATTATCCGTGGGCGGACCTTTGTCTGGCCATTACCTTCGGCGGCTATATCGTGCTGCGCCTGCAGGAAGGCCTGTTTATTTCCCGCTTCGGTATGCACATCCACGTCTGGCGCCGGTTTGACAGTTTCTTCCGCCTGATTGTGGCGCGGCGCAATCCGATCCTGATTCTGCTGACGGTTTCGCTGATCTGTGGCGAGCCAGGCTGGGGTATGGTGGCGACCGCTGCCTGGACCGCCATTTCGATTGTGGTGCATGCGATACAGACGGTGCAGGCCTGGTGGGCAAAGCGCCATGGGCCGCTGGTCTCCTGGATGGCGCAATGAAGCTCGGCGTCATCAGCAACCGATATAGTGATGGCAATGGCGGATCTTCCGCCATTGCTGCTTTTGCACGTACCCACAGCGATGTGTTGGTCGAAGCCCCGGAAAGTCTTGACGGGCTGCCCGATGCATTGGCCCGTCTGGCCGCTGCCGGGGTCAATCATCTGGCGATTGACGGCGGTGACGGCACCGTGCGCGATGTGCTGACGGCGATGCCGGCGGCTTTTGGCGATGCCTGGCCGGTGCTGGCCATTCTGCCCTCGGGCAAGACCAATGTCATCGCCCGCGATGTCGGCATGTGCGGCCATGGTGTGTCCGGGGTGCGCCGCTTGCTGGCGTCCAACGGCAAGGGCCGCATTGTCGAGCGCGAAGTGCTGGAAGCTGTACGCGAAGGGTTACCGCTGGTGCGCGGCATGTTCTTCGGTGCCGGTATCTTTACCTATGCCACCGAAATGGCCGGGCAGTGGACTTTTGACCGCGGCATCAAGCAAAGCTGGGGTGTCGCCCTGACGCTGCTGCGCGTGCTGGCGCGGCATCTGTGCGGGCTGCACGAAGGCACCCCGATGGCCTTTGACGGCGCCGCGCCGGAGCCACAGTTCATCATGCTGGCGACCAGTCTGCAAAAGCTGATGCTGGGTCTGTGGCCGTTTCCCCGGGTGGGAACGGGTGATCTGCACTGGCTGGCAGTGGCGGCACCGCCACGCGGGCTGGTTGGCGCTTTGTGGGCGGCCTGGCATGGCCGTCTGACCCCGCGTCCGGGCTATCGCGGCGGGCGCTGCGATCAGCTGGATCTGCATATCAACAGCCCGTTTGTCGTTGATGGCGAGGTTTATCAGCCCGGTTCGGGGGGCGTGCGCTTGCGTCTGGGGCCAAAATTGCGCTTTCTGGCGCTGAAAACACTGTAAGGGGCAGTCATGGCGGCCTGGGACGATGCCCGTTCGGATGTGCGCGCCATGGCTGAAAGCCTTGCACGCGACTGCCCGGCGGTGGCGGCGGTACTGTTCTATGGTTCGGGCCTGCGTTCGGATGATCCATCCGCCATTCTCGATCTGTATGTGCTGGTTGACAGCTATCGCGGCTTTCATCGCGGTGCGCTGGTGGCGCTTGCGGGGCGGCTGCTGCCGCCCAATGTGATGTTTTTCCCGTCCAACGGGCCGGGTAATGCCGGTTTCAAGGTGGCGGTGATCTCGAAGGCGGCCTTTGCCGCGCGGCTGGCAGCCAAAAGTCTCGATACGACATTGTGGGCGCGGTTCTGTCAGCCGGTGCAACTGGCCTATGCCCGCGATGCCGCGATGCGTCAGTGGGTCAAAGATGTGCTGGCTTCGGCAGGGGCGGCGGCCGCCCACTGGGCCGTGCGGCTGGGGCCGGATCAGGGTATGTCGCGTGATTACTGGACGGCGCTGTTTGCCCATACCTATGCCGCCGAACTTCGGGTGGAAAAGGCTGGTCGGGGCGTCGCGCTTTATGATTTTGCGCCGGGCCATTACGATGCTTTTCTGCCTGTGCCGGGGCTGGTTGTGGCCGATGGCGGGTATGTCCGCCAGTTGCGCCCCTTTGCTTTACGCTGCGGGCGGCTGGGCTGGCGCTTGCGCCGCCTGACCGGTAAGGGGCTCAATGTCGCACGGCTGATCAAAGCACTGTTTACCTTTGCTGATGGCGTGGACTATATCCTGTGGAAATTGCAGCGCCATTCGGGCCAGCAGATCCACTTGTCGCCATGGCAACGGCGCCATCCGCTGCTTGCCGCGCCCTGGGTTCTGGCGAAGCTGCTAAGACGGGGAATTGTACGATGAGCGACGCTCTTGAAATTGAAGCGGTAAGCGCCCCGCACAAAGGCGATTTCCTCGAATTGCCGTACCGGCTCAATCAGGGCGATGCCAATTGGGTACCTCCCTTGCGGCTGGAGCGGCGCATGGTGTTAAAGCCCGGTGGCTCGCCCTATCTGCGGCGGGCGGAAACCGCGTTCTGGGTGGCCCGGCGCGCCGGCAAGGCGGTTGGCCGCATCAGCGCCCAGATTGACCCGTTGGCGCTCAAGACACTGCCCGGTGTCGGGCATTTCGGCTTTATCGCCGCCGAAGACGATCCGGCGATTTTCCGCGCCTTATTCGACACTGCGGGCGCCTGGCTCAAAAGCCGGGGCAGCGGGCGCATGATGGGGCCGTTCGATTTTTCGGTGAACGAGGAATGCGGGGTGCTTGTCGAAGGGTTTGATACCCCGCCGATGATGATGATGCCGCATAATCCGCGCTATGTCGGGCCGCAGATCGAAGCGGCGGGCCTGACCAAGGCGCAGGATCTGTTCGCCTATGCATTCGATTATTCCGGCGTCTTCAATACGCGGATGCAGCGGCTGATCAAGCGCGCCTTTGCCTCGGGCGTGACGGTGCGCCCGATGCGCTGGAAGAACTATGCCGAGGAAGTGCGTACCCTGGTTTCGGTGTTCAATGATTCCTGGTGCGATAACTGGGGCTTTGTGCCGATCACCGACGAGGAGATCGGGCAGCTCGCCGAGCAGCTTAAACCGCTGCTGGCTGAAGAATGGGTGCAGTTTGCCGAACTGAACGGCGAAACGGTCGGCTTTATCGTCTGCCTGCCCAACCTCAACGAAGCCATTGCCGATCTGAACGGATCGCTCTTGCCCACAGGTTGGGCCAAGCTGTTGTGGCGGCTGAAGGTGGCCGGGGTGAGCTCGGCCCGTGTGCCCCTGATGGGGGTGCGGCGTCAGTTGGCCGGGAATATGCTGGCCGGGATGATCCCGTTCGTGCTGATCGGTGCGCTGGAACCCGAGACCCAGCGGCGCAAGATCAAGACCGTTGAAGTGTCGTGGATGCTGGAAAGCAATCCGGCGATGTGCGCCATTGGCGAGGCGATCTGCGGCAAGCCCTATAAAACCTATCGCCTCTACGAAAAGGCGCTCTAGATGGTGGTGCCCCACATCCTGGTTCTGGCCGGGCGGCGCGATGGCGATGCCGCTGTGGCGTCCCTTGGCGGTGTCAGCCACAAGG
>JBAVPS010000080.1:0-4760 GCA_049693315.1 Rhizomicrobium sp.
GTTGTTGAAGATTGCTGCGATGCCTTGGGTGCGACCTATAATGGTCAGCATGTCGGCACTTTCGGTGATGTCGGCACTTTGAGTTTCTATCCGGCCCACCATATCACTATGGGGGAGGGCGGGGCGGTCTTCACACATGATGGTTTGATCAAGCGCGCATTAGAGTCTGTACGTGACTGGGGCCGCGATTGCTATTGTGCTCCAGGCAAAGACAATACCTGTAAGAAGCGTTATCAATGGAAACTCGGCGATCTGCCCAGGGGCTATGATCACAAATATACCTACTCAAATCTCGGGTATAATCTAAAGATTACGGATATGCAGGCCGCAGTCGGTTTGGCACAGATGGATCGCCTCGAGGGTTTCATCGCTGCGCGTCGGCATAATTTCGCCTATCTCAAGCAGGCGTTAAAGCCGTTGGAAGAATTCCTCATTCTACCGGAAGCGACTGCGAAGTCAGATCCGTCTTGGTTTGGTTTTCCGATCACCGTCAAGCCTGGCGCGCCATTCAGTCGTGACGATCTGGTGCACTATCTCAACGATCAGCAGATTCACACCCGTCTTTTGTTTGCTGGGAACCTGATCCGTCAGCCTTATATGAAAGATCGTGAATATCGCGTGGTTGGTTCGCTCGACAACAGCGATCTTGTGATGAACGCCACCTTCTGGATCGGCGTATTTCCAGCGTTGCAGGATACACATCTCGATTACATTATTGAGAAAATGTCGGCCTTCGTCGCGCAGAAATAAACAGAGCGTCTGAGCCGAATTATTGCCGGATTTGTGAGGATTTCCTCCGGTCCGGCAATTTTTTATCATGACCGGAAATACTGGAACCAATATGTTTGCCTTTGCGGAACAGGCTCATTTCATCGTAACTGGAGCAACCGGTTGGATCGGCAGTGCCACGCTCGATTATCTCGCTGCACAGCTCGGGCCGACCTTCTCTGGTCGAATTCATGCTTTCGCAAGTTGTGATCGGGAATTGGTTTTGCGTAATGGGCAGCGAGTGTCTTGCCATGAACTGGCCAAAATCGACGATTTGCCAGCAGGCGATTATTACGTCTTACATAACGCTTTTCTGACACGTGACCGAGTAAGCGGTATGTCGTTGCAGGACTATATTGCAGCCAATAACGCCATAACCGATCTGGTGGCGAGGGCTGCGTTGCGCCTTAAAGCGCGCGGGGTCTTCGTTCCATCATCTGGTGCGGTCTATACGCGCGAGCATAAAATTGATGAAGATCTCGAAAATAATCCGTATGGCGTGATGAAATACCACGACGAGCTGCGCTTTGCTGAGGTTGCAGATACCATCGGCTGCCCAGCAGTTATTACGCGTGTTTTTAATCTGGCTGGCCCCTATATCAATAAAACAGGTTCTTATGCGCTAGCCTGCATCATTAGTGACGCCCTGAACAACAGACCTGTGACACTGCGGGCCGATCATCGTGTCGTTCGTTCCTACATTCATATCGATGATCTGGTGCGCCTCATTCTGACCTGTCTACAAAAGGGTGGTGCTGGGCAGCGCTATCATTTCGATACGGCGGGCGAGGTCGCCGTCGAAGTGGGAGAATTGGCGCAGTTGGTTCTTGAGACGTTACAGCCTGACTGTCAGGAAATCCGCCGCCCCGCGCTTGGCGATAGCGCCGATGACTATTATGTAGGGGATTCCGCGGCTATGCAGGCACTGTTGTCGTCGTTTGGCTTCACTAACCGTACGCTACGCCAGCAGATTATCGATACGGCCGATTTCTTACGCGCATAGGTTACGTCGGTCCGTAATTTGGTCCACTCCCGCCTTCGGGCGGAACCCAGTGGATGTTTTGTGCCGGGTCTTTGATTTCGCAGGCTTTGCAATGCAGGCAGTTGGCCGCGTTGATCTGAAATTTTAGACCGTTATCCGTTTCGATGATTTCATAGACACCCGCCGGGCAGTAACGCTGGGCGGGTTCTTTGTATTCTGGCCAGTTTTTTTGCAGCGGCACATCGGCATCGGTCATATGCAAATGCACGGGCTGATCTTCCTCATACACGATGTTGGCCAGATACAGACTGCTCGGCCGATCAAATGTCACCACACCATCGGGCTTGAATGTTGAGCGCGGCGTGCTTGCCGATGTGGGGGCGAGCAGGTGGTCGGCAGCCCCCAATGCTATCGTGCCAAAAGGCCCAACACCGAACAGTGTGTGACACCACATATCGATGCCAGCCAGTGCAGCGCCAAGGCGGGTGCCAAACCGAGACCATAATGGTTTGGCATTGCGCACAGGCTTTAAATCCCGCGCGATACTGCCACGAGCAAACCCATCGCGATAACCGGTCAGGACATCACCACTACGCCCGTGGGCCAGTGCCGCTGCTGCATCATCGGCGGCGGCAACACCGGAAGCGATGGCGTTATGAATACCTTTGATGCGTGGCAGATTAAGGAACCCGGCCGCATCACCGACTAATCCTCCGCCAGGAAAGCTCAAAACCGGCACCGCCTGATAACCGCCTTCGCTGACCACGCGCGCACCATAGCCAACGCGTTTAGCCCCTGTGAAAAAGGGTTTCAGGGCAGGGTGCAGCTTGGCCCGCTGCATTTCGTCAAAGGGGGAGAGCCACGGGTTCCGGTAATTGAGGTGCACCACCATACCGAACGAGCACAGCCCGTCACCCCAATGGTACATGAAGCTGCCGCCGCCGGTCTTATCATCCAGTGGCCAGCCCATACTGTGCAGCACCAGTCCGGGGCGATGCTGGTCCGGTGCCAGCTGCCAGAGTTCTTTAATTCCCAATCCGTATTTCTGCGCTTCACAATCCTTACGCATGTTATACCGAGCTATAATCTGTTCGCTTAAAAACCCGCGGGCACCTTCCGCCAGCAACACATAGCGGCCCCTCAGTTCCATACCGGGGGTGAAGTTTGGTTTCTTGGTCCCGTCGCGCGACCGGCCCATATCTCCGGTGACAATACCGGTAACTTCACCAGCTTCGCCGTACAGAATATCTGCGGCGGCAAAGCCGGGATAAATCTCCACGCCCAGCGCGTCGGCCCGTTCGGCCAGTTTGCGGCAGATTTCACCCAGACTGACGATATAGCAGCCCCGGTTATGCATCAGTGGCGGTAACAGCATTTCTGGAATGCGAACGTGATGCCGGGCAGTGAGGTAATAAAAGCGGTCCTCACTGACGGGGGTATGCGTAAAGCCCAAATCCTGCCAATCGGGCAGCAGCGCCGATAGCGAGCCGGGGTCCAGCACCGCGCCAGATAGGATGTGGGCACCAATCTCGGCCCCTTTATCGATCAGGCAGACGCTGATCGTATCGCCCCGGAACTGTTTCAGCCGGATCGCCGCAGCCAGACCGGCTGGCCCGCCGCCAACTATGACCACGTCATACTGCATTGTTTCGCGTTCAGGCATCGTCTCGGGCTCTTTCTGACGGCGAAATATACGGAACCCAGTGTCACGGTGGCAATCGATAAAAACACGACACGTTGATCCGTTTGTCGGTCGAAGCCGAATGGGGTAGACCTATAGCGAAGCATTAGCGGCGGCGGAGGGGACTTCAGTATGCAAAGTCCGGCAGTAAAGCGGATCGAAGGGTTCGCCAACGTCCGTATATTGATCATCGGCGATGTCATGCTTGATCGCTTCATCTATGGCGCAGTGGAGCGCATTTCGCCCGAAGCGCCGGTGCCGGTGCTGTCCGTAATCAGGGAATATGCCATGCCGGGCGGTGCGGCCAATGTGGCGCGCAATGTTGCCTCGCTGGGGGGCAAGGCCATCCTGATGGGGGTGATGGGCAACGATAGCAATGGCCGCATGCTGGCCGATTTGCTGGCGCAGAATCTCAGCATCGATAATCAGTTGCTGGTTGTTACCGAGCGGCCGACGACGACCAAAACCCGTCTGGTTGCCGAAAACCAGCAGATTGTCCGCGTCGACAGCGAGGTCCGTCATGGTCTTGGCGCGTCGGCTAAGGCCCTGATTGCCCGCTTTGCCGAGCAGATTGCCAAAGCGGACCTTGTTATCCTGTCCGATTATGCCAAGGGCGTGCTGACCAAAGAGGTTCTGCACGAGGTGATCGCTTTGGCGCGCGCCGCAGGCAAGCCCATCGTGGCAGACCCCAAAAGTGACGACATCAGCCGTTATGACGGGGCCAGTGTTATCACGCCCAATTTTGGCGAGGCGGCCAAGGCAACCGGTGTTTCCGGGCGTGACAATGCCGCCGCCGAAGCCATGGCCGGGGCAATTCTGGCCGCAGCGCCAGCCCTTGGTGCCGTGGTCATCACCCGCAGTGCCGACGGGATGAGCCTGGCCGAGCGGGGCAAACCCGTCCGCCATGTCCCGGTTGCCGCCAAGGAAGTGGCTGATGTCTCAGGTGCTGGCGATACGGTGGTGGCGGCGCTGGCACTGGCGCTGGCGGCTGGGGCCGATCTGACCGAAGCGGTGGATCTGTCCAATGCCGCTGCCGGCATTGCGGTGGCCAAGCGCGGCACGGCGGAAGTCCGTGCCTAGGAACTGATGGCGGAATACCGTCAGGAAGAAATCGGCCAGATGGTGGCCAAGAATGCCGATCTGTCTGAAGCGCAGGCACAGGTCAAAGCCTGGCGGGATCAGGGCTTACGGGTTGGTTTCACCAATGGCTGTTTCGATTTAATCCATCCCGGTCATGTTTCGCTGCTGGCGCAGGCGCGCGGGGCATGTGACCGGCTGATTGTCGGCCTCAATACCGATGAATCGGTACAGCGGCTCAAAGGGCCGACC
>JBAVPS010000081.1:0-10313 GCA_049693315.1 Rhizomicrobium sp.
GGCTTGTATTAAGCGGCATGTAAAAAGGCGGATGGTTTACTATCCGCCTTTTTACATGTCATAAAAGCTGCGGTACCATGCGACGAATTTCGGAATGCCGACCGATATGGGCGTGGTGGGTTCATAGCCGAAATCGCGCGTCGTATCGGAAATATCGGCATAGGTGCGCACGACATCGCCGGGCTGCATCGGCTCAAACTTCCTCTCGGCCTTGCGGCCCAGTGCGGTTTCCAGCGTGGCGATAAAGTCGGTGAGCTTTTCCGAACGCGAATTACCGATGTTATAAACCTTGTGCGGCGGCACATTCGATGTTGCCTGTTCGGGTGCCTTAGCCAGAATGGCCAGAATGCCCGCGACGATATCGTCGATATAGGTAAAGTCGCGCCACATCTCGCCATTGTTAAAGACGCGGATCGGCTGGCCGGACAGGATTGCCTTGGTGAACAGCATTGGCGCCATGTCGGGCCGGCCCCACGGGCCATAAACGGTGAAGAAGCGTAAGCCTGTCAGTTTCAGGCCATAAAGATGGGCATAGGTATAGCTCATCAGCTCGTCAGCGCGCTTGGTGGCGGCATACAGCGATTGCGGTGTTTCCACTGCATCGGCGACCGAGAAGGGCACCTTTTCATTGCCGCCATAGACCGATGACGAACTGGCATAGACCATATGCTCCAGATGTTTCAGGTTCCGTGCCAGCTCCAGCACGGTGACATGGCCCATCAGGTTCGACGAAACATAGGCATAGGGATCAATCAGCGAAAACCGCACCCCGGCCTGTGCCCCCAGATGAACAATACGGGTGATATCCGGGTGCGCCCGCGCGAGGCGGACCATTGCGGCGCGGTCAGCCAGATCAATGTCGTGAAACTGAAAGGCCGGATTGTCTTTCAGCGGCTTTAAACGGGCGAGCTTAAGATTGACGTCATAATAATCGTTGAGATTATCGATGCCGATAACGTTTTCGCCACGGGCCAGCAGGGCGGCGCTGACATGATAGCCGATAAACCCGGCGGCGCCGGTAACCAGAACAGCCATGACTACTCCTTATGATCCGTGTCCGGATGGCTGGCGCTATCCGGTGCCGCGGGGGCAGCATCATCTGTTTTGGGGGCTTCCAGCGCCGGGGTGTCTTGCGCCGCTTCAACGCTGGCGATGGTGTCGGCGGGGGCCGCTTCGTCCTGCTTGGCCGTCAATGCCTGATAGATCAGTGTCATCGGCACCACGGTCAGGCCATAGACAAACGGGGTCAGAAAGAAGGTTGCGCCGCTGATCAGCACAAACCGGTCGGCCATCATATGCATCTGCTGGCTTTGATGCTGTTGCAGGGCCGTGATGTCACCATACAATTCGATGTGCGGGTTAAGGATTTCCGGGCCCATGACCACAATCTGGACGATGATCTGAACCGCAAACACCGGCAGCGCTGTGGCCAGCCCGACCAGCAGAATGCGCCAGAAATGGCGTTTTGTAAGTTGCCAGCTTTGTGCCATGCCATAGCCAATGCCGTCATTGGCGGCGGGTACCATCAGATAGCCCAGACGCAGCAGGGGATAAATCAGCAGCAGGGCGAACACCCCGATAATGGCGACGACCGCTTCGTCGTTCAGGTGCAGGGTGCCCTTCAACAGGCCGGTGGCCAACATCACCAGCGTCAGCGCGCAGGTGGCCAACAGCAAAAGGCCGATCATGCCGCCCATTGCCCGCGCCCCAACACTGGGGGGGGCAAAGCGCCACAAATTACCCTCTTTTTGCGGGTCGCGCACTTCGCGCACGATGGCCGCGGCCATCATTGCCGACAGGAACACGGCGATCAGATTGAAGCCATAGAGGCCGAGGATCGTCTTGCCGTGCTGCATCAGATCATCACTATCCGGGGAGGTAGCCATCAGATAGAGATAGGGGCGCACAAACAGAATGCCGCCGATAAAAATCAGCGTGGCGGGCAGCCAGACCCGTTCAATGATGCGCCCAAAATGGCCGAAGACGTAACGGTAGCTGTCGGCGATGGTGCGGCGGGCAAGAAAGGTATTCATCGGCTCTCCTTATGACTTGGCTCTTATCTACACCGGCTTGATGGTGCCGACAAATCCCCCTGGCGGCTTTGTGGCTGCCGGGCGTCAGGGAAAGCGCCCAGATGGCTTTTCTGGCGCATAAATTAGAATTATGACAGCGTGATGCTGCCCCAGGGCGGTTTAAAGGTGTTAACCGTATCTAAGGAGAGGACTATCGTGGCACCGGTACTTCATATTGTCGGGGCAGGACTTGCCGGCGCCGAAGCGGCTTTTGCCGCAGCATCTCGCGGCATAGATGTCGTATTGCACGAGATGCGCCCTACGGTTGCGACCGAGGCCCATCGAACCGCGGATTTTGCCGAATTGGTTTGCTCCAATTCCCTGCGCTCGGATGATGCCGAAAATAATGCGGTCGGTCTGCTGCATGAAGAAATGCGCCGGGCGGGCTCGCTGATTCTGACGTTGGCCGATACGCACCGCCTGCCGGCGGGTGGGGCACTGGCGGTGGATCGCGATGGGTTTGCCGCTGCGGTTACCGGCGTGCTGGAAACTCACCCCAATATCGAGATCCGGCGCGAGCTGGTCGAGGGCCTGCCGCCGCAAGAGTGGGGTGCCACCATTCTGGCCACCGGGCCGCTGACCCACAGCACGACCGCCGAGGCCATCCGTACCCTGACGGACGAGGATTCGCTGCATTTCTTCGACGCTATCGCGCCAGTTGTGCTGAAGGATTCCATCAATATGGACGTCGCCTTCTTCCAGTCGCGTTACGACAAGGGTGATGGTGCCGATTACATCAACTGCCCGATGGACGAGGCCCAGTATACGAGCTTTATCGAAGCGCTGATCGCGGGGGAAAAGACCGAATTTCACGAGTGGGAAAAGAATACGCCCTATTTCGAGGGCTGCCTGCCGATCGAGATCATGGCGGGCCGTGGCCGCGATACCCTGCGTTTTGGTCCTATGAAGCCGGTCGGGCTGATGGATGTGCGCACCGGCATGCGGCCCCATGCCGTGGTGCAGCTGCGTCAGGATAATGCGCTGGGATCGCTGTGGAATATGGTCGGCTTCCAGACCAAGCTCAAATATGGCGAGCAGGCGCGGATTTTCCGCCTGATTCCGGGGCTGGAGCAGGCCGAGTTCGCCCGTCTGGGCGGCATGCACCGCAACACCTTTATCAATTCGCCCCGGCTGATCGATGAAGGGTTGCGGCTGAAAGTTCGGCCCGACATCCGCTTTGCCGGGCAGGTTACCGGGGTTGAAGGCTATGTTGAAAGCGCGGCCATCGGCTTGCTGGCCGGTCTGTTCGCCGTGGCGGATCTGACCGGGTGCGATCTGCCCACCCCGCCCGAGACCACGGCGCTGGGTGCGCTTTTGCACCATATCACTGTCGGGGCCGATGCTGCGACCTTCCAGCCGATGAACGTCACTTTCGGTCTGTTGCCCGATCCCGAGCTGCTGCCGGGGGAAAAGAAAGTCCGTGGCCGTGACCGCAAGCGCCGTCAGTCGGCCCGGGCGCTGGCCGATCTGGACGGCTGGCTCGCCACCATCGAGCCGTAACGGCTATCGCAACCGGCAATAAAAAAGGCGGTGGAATTTCCACCGCCTTTTGCTTTGGGGCTGAACCCGAACTAGATGATCAGCTTCTTCGGCTTGGTCTTGTTGACCCAGGCGATGATGATCAGGCGGGCCACCATGACGGCGGTGAAGAAGGACGACAGAATACCGATACCCAGCGTGACAGCAAAGCCACGCACCGGGCCGGAACCCAGCTCGAACAGGATCAGTGCGGCGATCAAGTGGGTGGCGTTGGCGTCGATAATCGTTGCCATCGCGCGCCGCTCGCCGGTGTCGATGGACGCCAGAATCCCGCGCCCGTTTCGATGTTCCTCCCGCATGCGTTCATAGATCAGCACGTTGGAGTCGACCGCCATACCCATGGTCAGCACGATACCGGCGATGCCCGGCAAGGTCAGGGTGGCACCAAACAGGGTCAGCACCGCCAGCAACAGCACGACGTTGAACACCAGTGCGATGTCGGCGAACAGGCCGAACAGGCCATAGCGCAGCACCATGAAGATCGCCACGCACAACAGGCCGGCAATGGCGGCGTTGCGGCCTGCGATGATCTGGTCAGCGCCCAGCTCGGCACCAACGGTACGCATCTGGATCGGCTTCAGCGGGGCCGGCAGTGCACCGGCTTTCAGCATGGCCGACAGGTCCTGAGCGCTTTTGGCGGTGAAGTGACCATCGATCTGGCCCGAGCCACCCAGAATGGGTTCACGAATGGATGGTGCGGTAATCACCTTCTTGTCGAGCACGACGGCAAAGCGGCGGCCGACATTTTCCTTAGTGATGTCGCCAAACTGGCGGGCACCAACGGTGTCAAAGGAGAAGGTCACCACCACCTGACCGGTACGCTGATCGGTGCTCCAGCCCGCGGTTTTCAGACGGTCACCGGCGACCAGCACGCGTTTCTGCACCACCAGCGGCGCTTCCTTGACCTTGCTGTCGCCGGAATCCTGTTCCAGCAGCTCGTCACCAATCGGAATATCGCCGCGCATCGCCGCCGCCACGTCGGCGTTTTCATCGACGAGCTGGAAGGTCATCTTGGCGGTGGTCTTCAGGATGTTGATCAGCTGCGTGGGGTCTTGCAGACCCGGCACCTGAACCACGATGCGGTCGTCACCCTGCTGCTCGATCGTGGGCTCTTTGGTGCCCATTTCGTCGATGCGCTTGCGCACCGTTTCAATCGACAGATTGAGAATGTCGCGCTTGGTCTGCTTCTTATAGACCTCGGTCATGGCGAGCTTGATGCGCCCGTCACCCAGTTCGGTCATATCGTACTGACGCGCACCAACCCCAAGCATCGCCCCGCTCATTGACGGGTTGATGTCCTTGATGATGTCACGGGCCTGGTTGTATTGCGCCTGATCAATAATGCGCAGTGACATGCCATCGCCGCCCGACGCCAGGTCGGTATAGGCGATGTGAGCTTTACGAAGACCACGGCGGATTTCACCCACCGTCATATCGGCACGGTCTTTTAAGACCGGGTCAAGCTGCACCTCCAGGAGGATGTAGGACCCGCCCTGCAGATCGAGGCCGAGGCTAACTGTATCGTGCGGGAACCAGCCCGGCAGTTTGCCACGGACATTTTCCGGCAAGGCGTTAGGCAGTGCAATCAGGATCCCTGCGAGCAGAACGAGGGCAACGAGGATCTTGGTCCACTTGGAGACTTGCAGCATGACGTATTGGCTCTTTTTACAGGCTTATTTCGCGTCGTTGGCGGGTTGGTCCTTGGCGCGCACTTCGACAACGGCGCTCTTGACCATTTTGACCTGAACGTTTTCGGCGATCTCAACCGTGATTTCGGGTTCGTTCTCGGCGGGGACCTTGGCCACCTTGCCGACAATGCCCGACGAGGTCACCACGGTGTCGCCGCGGCGTAGGGCGGCAACGGCGTTACGTAAACGCTTGGCCTGCTGCTGCTGCGGGCGAATGATCAGGAAATAAAAGATCGCCACCATAACGACGATCATCAGAATCGGGGATTCGAGGTATTGTTGCATCGCGGTGGTCCGTTCGCGCTTTCCATATAATGCGGCACGTTTCATGCTGGTGCCGCTTAAGCTGGCGGACTATAGCCGGGCGAAGCGCCATTGCAACCCGCTATGGGCGTCCCCGATGTAAGGATTTCGTCATGACGACCCTTGAAAAATCACCGCGCCGGGCCAAACCGGCAAATCGGTCCCAGGCGGGGCGCGCTGTCCGCCGCCCGCAAAAGCCTGCTGGCGGGGCAAAGACCAAGTCCGCCACTAAGGTTGCAAAGCGGGTTCAGAGCAAAGCTGTGGCCAAACCGGCGACGAAGCTGACCGCCGAAGCCTATGTCTGGGATGCGGCTGCTGACCATCTGGTGAGGGTGCCCAAGGTTTCGCGCCTGCCTTTGGCGCTTTTGCTTGGGATCGAGGCCGCGCGCGACACGCTTTTCGAGAATACCCGGCGGTTTGCCGACGGGTTGCCAGCCAACAATGCGCTTTTGTGGGGGGCGCGCGGCATGGGCAAAAGCTCTCTGGTCAAGGCGATCCACGGTGCGGTTAACGAAGGGCGCAAAGGCTCCAGGCTGATCCTGATCGAGATCCACCGGGAAGATATTGCGACTCTGCCGCTGTTGCTGCGTCGGTTGAAGACGATCCGGCGGCAATTTCTGCTCTATTGCGACGACCTGTCCTTCGACAAGGATGATACCAGCTACAAATCGCTCAAAGGTGCGCTGGAAGGTGGCATCGAAGGCCGTCCCGAGAATGTGCTGTTCTATGCCACCTCGAACCGGCGCCATCTGATGCCGCGTGACATGATGGAAAACGAAAGCGCCACCGCCATCAATCAGGGCGAGGCGATGGAAGAGCGCATTTCGCTGTCCGACCGCTTCGGACTGTGGCTCGGCTTCCATCATTGTGGACAGGAAGAGTTCATCGCGATGATTCAGAATTATGTGCGCTATTTCGGACTTGATGTTGCGCCTGATACGCTCAGACCCAAGGCCATCGCCTGGGCGGCGGCGCGTGGCTCGCGCTCGGGGCGGGTTGCCTGGCAGTTTATTCAGGATCTGGCCGGGGAATTGGGCCAGCCGTTAAAAATATCAAGCCATTAAAAATATAATGTATATGGCGGCCCAGGTTGCTGCCGGGGCATTGACAATAACGCCCCGGTTCCTACACCAGTAGTAGGGGTTTGAAGGGGGGCAAAATGGCGGCAGAAATTCTGTTGATCGGTGTGCTGCCGCTTCTGCTGATCCTGGCCGGGGGGTGGGATCTTGTTACCTATACAATCCCCAATGCGTTGTCGCTGGCCCTGGTGCTGGCCTTCGCCGGTTTTGCGCTGGTGGCCGCTTTGCCGCTGCCGCTGATCGGCAGCCACCTCGCGGCCGGTCTGATTGGTTTGGTTCTTGGTATGGTGTTTTTCGCCTGTCGCTTTATCGGCGGGGGCGATGCCAAAGTTTTTGCTGCTGCAGCACTGTGGTTCGGGCTGCAGGATTTACTGCTTTATGCCCTGACGGCGTCGATTGTCGGTGGGGGATTTACTTTGTTGCTGCTTTTTTGGCGTAAGTTTCCTTTACCATCTTGGTTGTATCGCTATGGCTGGGTTTGTCGGCTGCACGATTCTAAGGCCGGAATTCCCTATGGTGTGGCCTTGGCCGTGGGGGGCATTCTGATCCTGCCCGGATCTGAGGTTTTCCTCGGCTGAGTGTGTTTAATTTGTGTTAACTTGTAACAATTATAAGGTGTTACGGCCTAATATTAATGTTTTCTCAAGGGGACCGTGTTGCGCTTTAGAGCAGTCCAGGAGCCGCGGTAAATGAATGCACGGCAAGTCGTTTTTCTGCTGATCGCCGCCATTGTCGCCATCGCCATCGCGCTTTTGGTGCGCGCTGCGCTGGTTTCAACGCCGCCTAAAACGCCCGCTGTGGCGGCGCAGGTGACTGCGCATGGCGTGTTGGTGGCTGCGCGTGACATTGCCCCCGGCGAGCCGATCAGCCCGGACATGGTGACATGGCAGGTTTGGCCACAGGGCAGCATTGATGCCAGCTTCATCACCGGGGATTCCTCTTCTTCCCCTGCGCCGGTGATTGCTGGTGCTGTGGCGCGTGCGCCGCTCGCCCGTGGTGAACCCTTAACCTTGACGAAAGTGGTTAAAAGCGGTGCCTCCGGATTTATGGCGGCAACTTTGCAGCCTGGAATGCGGGCAGTGGCGATTTCGGTTTCAGTCACCACGCTGGCGGGTGGCTTCGTGCAGCCCAACGACCGGGTCGATATTTTGCTGACCCAAAACAACAACGGCAGGCCGCGGGCCGACCTTTTGATGGCCGATATCCGGGTGCTGGCGGTCGATCAGTCGACTGGCGGGGTAGCGCAGGGGTTAAAAGCTGCGCCCGATGCCCGCACCGTGACGCTGGAGCTGTCACCCGAGCAGGTCAAAATCATCGCTCAGGCACAGGCAACGGGCAGTTTGTCGCTCGCTTTACGGCCCTTGGTCAATTCGCAGGGCGGCACCATTACCATTGTCCGGGGCAATCTGGGGCCGGCAATGGCCGGGGGAAATTAAATGCGCAGAGTTGTCTTTCCTCTTCTGGTCCTGAGTTTGCTGCTGGCGGCACCAGTGGCGGCAATGGCTGGCAGTCCGGCGCATGTCTCTGCCCCCGCGCTGCTGAAAATCACCCCCACAGGGGATAGTGTGCATAAACGGGTGGTTATTCCGCTCAATAAAACACTGATCATCGAATTGGATACCAGTGCACGCGAGGTTCTGGTCTCCAAGCCCGAAATCGTCGATGCGGTGATCCGTGGCCCCCGGCGTATTTATCTGATGGCGCAGCAGGCCGGGCAGACCAACGCATTTTTCTTTGACGCGGCCGGTCGTCAGCTACTGATGCTCGACATTCGCGTGGATAAGGATGCTGACGATCTGGCCGATACGTTGCAGCGCGAATTACCCGGCGCCCATATCACCGTCGGGGTTAATAACGGCAATGTGCTTTTGTCAGGTGACGTGGTTGATGCGCAGCAGGCCTTGCGCGCCCAGACCCTTGCCACGCAGGCTGCCGGTGAAGGTAAGGTGCTCAATCAGCTTAAAATCGGCGGTGTCGATCAGGTCATGCTGCAGGTCCGCATTGCCGAGGTTGCCCGTTCGGTCACTAAGCAGCTTGGTATCGATTTATCCAAGGCGTCGGCCTCGATGGCAGTGCCGGGGGGCAGTGGGAATCTGCTTGGGACCATCACCAGTGCGGTCAGCCCAACGACCGGGCTGGCCATTTCCGCCACGACCAGCAATTTCGGTGCGACCTTTCAAGCGCTGGAAACCCTTGGGCTGATCCATTCGCTGGCCGAACCAAATCTGGTCGCCGTATCTGGCGAAACCGCCAATTTCCTGGCGGGCGGGGAATTTCCGGTGGCGTCGGGGCGTGATACCTCGGGCAACGTCTCGGTCACCTTCAAGCAATATGGTGTCGGGCTGTCCTTCACCCCGGTGGTGCTGGGACCGGGGCGGATTTCGCTGAAACTGTCGACTGAGGTCAGCCAGCTCAGTGATACCGGATCGCTTACCACGACGACTTCGTCGACGGCCAGCTGCACCAGTACATCCAGCTCAAGCTGCACCACATCGGCCAGCACAACGATTCCGGCGCTGACCGTGCGCCGGGCCGAGACAACGATCGAGCTGCCTTCGGGCGGCAGTTTTGCCATCGCCGGACTTATGCAGCATTCCACCACGCAGAGTATTAATGGCGTGCCGGGCTTAAAAGATCTGCCCGTTCTGGGGGCGTTGTTTCGCAGTCGCGATTTCGAGAATGACGAAACCGAACTGGTGGTGATGGTCACGGCCTATCTGGTTAACCCGGTACAGCAGGCCAAGCTTGCCGCCCCGACTGACGGGTTTGTCACGCCGACCGATGCCGAGACCCTGCTGCTGGAACGGCTCAATCACACCTATCCGCCGAAGAAGGCCCAGGATGGTTCTGATCCCAAGGCCTCGCAATCCAATGCCGATGATGCACCCGCCAAGTCTAAGGGCGATGTCGGCTATATCGTACCATGAGGGAGCATCGCATGACCGCCTCCGATATTCTGCGCTGTGTCTCGATCGCCGCCATCTTCCTGGCCGGTAGCTGTGCCGCGCCGGAAACCGGCTACTTCATCGATCCTGTGGCCAATCATCCTTTGTCGGTCGAGCCGCATTATGTTGAGGCGGGCTTTACCGCACCGGCCCCGCAGGGGGGGCTGAATCCGACAGATTCGACGCGCTTTGGCCATTTCGTTGCCGATTATCTTGAGCATGGTCACGGCACTATTTCGGTTTCGGTGCCCGATGGCCCGGCGGCGGCGGATATGATCGCCTATTTCGGGGAAAAACTCGCCTCGCTCGGTGTCCCGCGCGAGCGCATTCTGGTCGGGTCCTATGCCGCAGAAGCTGGCGCGCCAGTTAAGCTGGGTTATCTTGATTATACGGTGAAAAGCGATCCTTGCAGTGACTGGTCTGATAATACTGCGTTCACCCTGACCAATCGGCCGATGGCCAATTTCGGTTGCGCCACCCAGCACAATGTTGCTGTTCAGCTGGCCAACCCCAAAGATCTGGTCAGCCCGCAAACCGGCACTGCGCCGGATGCGGCGCGTCGCACAACCGTATTGGACAAGTACGAAAAGGGTAGTTCAACCGCTACGGAAAAACCCTCTGGTCAGTCGGCCAAGATTTCCGATGTTGGTAGTAGTGGTAATTGATAAGGCTGGGTCATTACTATGG
>JBAVPS010000082.1:0-4412 GCA_049693315.1 Rhizomicrobium sp.
TTCCAGGCCGGATCATGCAGGGTGAGTTTGTGCTGTGCCGGTGAAATGTCCCCCGGCGGTGGCATCATAACTTCCTCATGCGCACCAAACAAAACCGAGGCGAAAACCCGGCGCAGTGGTTGCGAAAAACTCGATGCGGAATATTGGCTTTGCACTATGTCTTCGGGGTGGCCGCAATCCCAGATCGCGCTGCGCCGGATGGTGCGATTAGAAAAATAGCGTAAGAATAAAACGGTTGCCGCCACGGCTGCGGCCAGGCTGATAAAAATCATCAGTCCGCCATAGCCGTTCGGATGGCCCGGCGCTGGCAACAGCGGTTGCCAGAAATGTGTCGCCGGTACCGTGGCGGTGGTCAGCATCTGCACCGCATTGTGCAGGTGGGCAAGGATCAGGGATGGCACCAGACCGGTCACAAGACACAATACCGCCAGCAGAGCCATGGCAGCGATGGATACCGGATCGGTCTCGCGGGCGTCTTTTGCGGCAGCGCTGCGGGCACGGCCCAAAAAGCTGATGCCGAAAGCTTTGACAAAGGTCGCCGCCGCCAGCGCCGCCGCTAGCGCTAAAATGGCCCCCGCCGCCGGGGCGATCAGCCGAAGCCCCCATTGCGGAAATTCCGGGCTGAGGAAGATTGACTGAAACACCATCCATTCCGAGGCAAAACCATTCATTGGTGGAATGGCGGCAATCGCCATGGCCCCGGCAAGAACGGCCATGGCGGTTTTTGGCATGCGGTGGATCAGCCCGCCCAGCTTGTCCATATCGCGGGTGCCGGTGGCGGCCTGCACCACACCGGCACCGAAGAACAGCAGGCTTTTAAACAGGGCGTGGTTGAAGGCGTGAAACAGGGCGGCGGTCAGGGCCAGCGCGGCGGCGGCACCAAGACCATTGGCCCGAAAACACAGCGACAGCCCCAGCGCGGTAAAAATGATGCCGACATTTTCGACTGTCGAGTAGGCCAGCAACCGCTTTAAGTCGTTCTGCAACAGGGCGTAGAGCCCCCCCAGAAATGCCGTTGCCGCGCCGATGGCAATCACCACCATGCCCAGACGCCAATCGACGGGGCCGACCAGATCGAAGGCAATGCGGATGAAGGCGTATATTGCGACTTTGGTCATCACGCCGCTCATCAGGGCAGAGACGTGGCTGGGGGCTGCCGGGTGGGCCAGTGGCAGCCAGGCGTGCAGGGGGAACAGCCCGGCTTTCGATCCGGCCCCGATCAGCGCCAGCACCACAACCCACGCCGCTGCCGCGCCCTGCATATGGCCGCGCATGGCTGCAAAGCTGAAATGCCCTTCGGGGCCGGCCAGCAGCGCAAAAGCCATCATCAGCAGCATGGTGCCGATGCCGGCCATTATCAGATAGATCAGCCCCGCCCGCAAATTCCCCGGCACCGTGCTGTGGCTGACCACCAGCGCCCAGGAGGTGAGAGACATGAATTCCCAGAAGATCAAAAACGAAAAAGCGTCACCGGCCAGAAGCACCAGATTCATGCCCGCCAGAAAGGCCGGGAAAAATGGCAGTACCCGTTCCGGCACCCGTTCATGGTGGCCATAGCCAATGCCAAACAGGCTCGCGCTAAATCCGCCCAGATTGACGATGCATAAAAATACCGCCGATAGGGCATCGACATGGATATGCATGCCGATCCAGGGCAGGCCAAGCGGCAGGATGATATCGCATGGCACGGCCTGAAGGCTGGTTACCGCACACGCCATTGCTACGGCGCAAATCAGTGCGCACAGGCCGTAACACGCAGCCGAGCCCCAGGGCTTGCCCGCAAGCATAACCGCAAGGCCGCCAGTTATCAGAAACGCTGCGACGCAGACCAACAGAAAACCGGCCATGTGATTGCCTTAAAGTTTTTATCGATAGGGCCGCATGGCCACCTTTGTCCGGGGCATCGGTCCCGCACAAACAAACCGACTTAAAACCGCATCAGGATACACGCTATGTTTGCGTGCGTGATCCAGTGCAAATGTCAATTGTTGCGCGATAAAGCGCGGGCCATGCCATACAGGATGACGCCCTGGGGTGCAATGAGAAATTAACCTAAATATATAACAGTAGATATTGATTAGATTAATTGTGATGTAAAAACATTAAGTATCTTGTTTAAGACTGTGGAGAGGTGTGCTAGAATAGGATAAGCACCAACGACACGATGCCGTGCCGCCGGGAACGAACTTAAGACGAGTTTTCGATGTCACATCAGCAAATTAGCGGGCGAGATATGTCTGCGGCCACCCTTCCGTTGGGGGCGGCGGCGCATGCCATTTATCTGGCCGCATTAGATGAAAAACTGCCCCTGGCCGCGATTGCCGAATGTTCTGGGCATCCGCATCACTGGTTTGCTGCCAATATGCTGCAAATCATCGAGGTCGTGGGGGAGCGTCTGGAAACCGGCGCGTCCGAGGTGGTTTGCCGGATCGTCGCGGCCCGCTTGCAGTTGGATGCTGAAATCAAATCGCTTAAAGCCATGGCGGCCGCGCAGCCGAGTTATGCGAATTTGTCGGTCGCATCGGCGCAGCTGCAGAAATATCTCGACTGGGCCCGCACGGTCTGTTGAGGCAATCTGCACCAGCCCCCTTTATGGTGGGGCCGGTGCAATTTTTTATGGCTTTATACGCTGTTCATTCAGGCTGGCTTCACCGGTCAGAACCACATCCGTGGCCGAACGGTTAAGGCTGACGCTATAACTGCCTGCAGGAATGTGCCAGTTGTTGGCCGTGGCATCGAAATCTGCAATCAGGCGCGGGTCCGCCGTCAGGGTAACCCGTTGGGTTTCGCCGGGGGCAAGGGATAGCTTGGTCATACCGATCAGGCGCAACCGCGTGCGGCCCGCCGCATCGGTCAGATAAAGCTGCGGGACATCTTTGCCAGCGACCGTTCCGGTATTGGTGACGTCAAAATGGGCGCACAGCGTCATGCCACCGCTTACGGTGAGATTGCTATAGCTGAACTGGCTGTAGCTTAAGCCAAAGCCAAAGGGGAATAAGGGCGTTGCCCCGGTTCTGGCAAACCAGCGATAGCCGACATCCGAACCTTCCGTATGCGGTACTTTGATCGATTTTGCCGGGTCAAAGTCACCACCGAAAATGGTCCTGAAACTGCCGTCACCGGGAATTTCCGTACGGGGTAACTGGTCCAGCCCGCGCGGGAAAGTCAGCGGCAAGCGACCTGAAGGGTTGACCACCCCGAACAGCACATTGGCAATGGCCTGACCACCGCGAATGCCGGGATACCAGGCCTGCAGCACCGCCGCCGCATGATCGAGCCACGGCATGGTGACGGGGTTGCCGGTTTCCAGCACCACAACCGTTTGCGCATTGGCTTTGGCCACGGCTGTAATCAGCCCATCCTGTCCATCCGGTAAGCTAAGGTCCGGCGCGTCGACACCTTCGTTTTGCCATTTGATGGCAAAGACCACCACCACATCTGCCCAGCGGGCCAGTTTCTCGGCCTCGGTGCTATACCGGCCATCGCAGAATTTGACCTCGGCCCCCGGTGCCAGCGCTTCGATGGCCGCCAGTGGCGAGGAAGGGTGAAACACCATCTTGTTGGGAAGCCCGTCCAGCCGGTTACCGCCCAATGGCACATGCAGCGAATTGTCCGGCACCACCTGTGATGATCCGCCCCCGGATAATACCCCGAAATCGGCATAGCCGCCAATGACCGCAATGCGTTTAACCCCGGGCGACAGCGGCAGAAGAGCATCCGGATTTTTCAGCAGCACAATGCCGCTTTCGGCGGTTTCCTGAGCCAGTTGGGCATGTGCGGTAAAATCAATTGTGGTCTTAATGGCGGGGTGATCCGTCAGCCCCACGGCAAACATGGAACGCAGGATACGGCGAACCATGTTATCAAGCCGGGCGCGCGGAAATGTTCCATCCGCGACGGCCTGCTGTAAGGGGCCAGCGAAGTAAGGTTCGGAATCAAACTCTGCCGCCGACTGCTGATCCAGCCCGTTCATGGCATAGTCAAGGCTGTGCACGCCGCCCCAGTCCGACATCACCCAGCCGGGATAGGCCCAGTCCCCTTTAAGCACGTCATTGAGAAGATGCGCGTTGCCACAGCCGTAAGCGCCATTGATCAGATTGTATGACCCCATCACCGCACCGGGCGCGCCCTGTTCAATGCCAATCTCAAAGGCCAGCAGATCGGATTCGCGAAAGGCTGCCTCATCAATCACGGCATCAATGAAGTTGCGGTTGGTTTCCTGATCGTTGAGGGCAAAATGCTTGATGGTGGAAACAACATGCTGATCCTGAATGCCGCGAATATGCGCACCGCACAACATGCCCGCCACCAGCGGATCTTCGCCAAGATATTCAAAGTTGCGCCCCCCCCGTGGATCTCGCGCCAGATTGATGCCGCCCGCCAGCAGAACGTTGAGGCCCTTGGACCAGGCT
>JBAVPS010000083.1:0-3362 GCA_049693315.1 Rhizomicrobium sp.
AGCAGCAGGTCATCGATTTCGAGGCGCAGACCCGCAATTTTCCCAAGGAACTGCAGGCCCTTGAGCTGGCCAAGTTTCTGAAAAAATGGATCGAGATTCACATCCTGAAAGATGATCGCGAATATGGCGACTATCTGACGGCAAAAGGCATCCACTGACCCCAGCAGCGCTTCAGCGCCGGGCCCGCGCCGCCACGATGGCCCGAAGCGTGCTGATCGCCGGGGATGATGCCAGATTTTCCACCGCAACCGGCTGACGCGTGCGCCAGTTAGGATGCTGCCAGGTGGTGCCGGGCAGATTGGTTTGCCGTGACACCCCGGTCAGATCATCAAGCTGGGTCAGCATCAGCTTCGATGGTGCCTGCGCCAGATAAAGCTGCACCGCCAGCGCCAGCGCATCTGACCAGCCGGTCGCCGGATCATCGGCATTCACCCCATCGGGCAGCAATCCGGCATCACGGATCTGGCGCAGCAAGATGCATTTTTCTTCGCCCCGCTCACGCCGGGCGGTATTTTCAGCCCCGGTCGTGGCGTATTCACCGATTTTGGCCCGGGTATCGATATCAACCGCATCAAAATAGCCCCGGAGCGTCGGCAAGTCGTGGGTTGATACCGATGCCACCGCCAGTTCGGGATAGTGTTGCGGGGCACGGAAACCACCACCCTCGCGCTCAAAATACAGCACCCGGCACGACAGCATGTGGGTAGCCGCCATCCGCTCGCGATAGCCATCGGGTACGGTGCCGAGATCCTCGCCAATCAGCAGACAGCGGTGGCGATGGCTTTCCAGTGTGGCGATGGCAAACAGATCGTCCGCCGGATAGCGCACATAAGCCCCATCAGCCGGCTTGCCACCCACCGGGATCAGAAACAGCCTGAGCCAGCCCATAACATGGTCGATGCGGAGTGCCCCGGCGTGGCGCATATTGGCCCGGAGCAGAGCAATGAAATGGGCATAGCCGCTGGCCCGCATCCGGGCCGGATTCATCGGCACCACGCCCCATTCCTGCCCTGCCATATTGAACGGGTCCGGCGGCGAGCCGATCGAAAGGCCGTGGGCGAACAAATCCTGATGGCACCAGCAATCGGCACTGGCCCGGTTCACACTGACCGCCATGTCGTTATAAAGGCCCACCGCCATGCCGCGGGCGGCCGCCACGCGGGACGCAGTGTGGAACTGCACTTCGCACAGCCATTGCAGATATTCAAAATACGCCATGCGGTCCGCCAGCCGGGTGCAAAGCGCACGGGTTTCCGGCGCATGCGGGTCCTGACATTCCTGTGGCCAGCGCCCCCAGTCGTGGGTGCCGAAATGCTCGCTTAAAGCCTGAAAAGCGGCAAAGTCGGTCAGCGCCTCGCCCTGGCTATCAACATAATCGCGAAAGGCGGCATAGCGGCCATCTTTGGGGGCCACACAAAATTCGGCAAATAATTGTTCCAGAACGGTGCGCTTGGCCGCCGCCACGGCAAGATAATCGACATCGCCACCCGCAGCCCCCTGCAGGGCCGCGCTGATGGCCGAGGTGTGTATGAGCTGCGCCACCGCCGTCGAGCTGGCAAATTCCGGCACCGCCGTCACATCAATATAATAGGGATTACGGAACAGACGACTGGCCGGGGAATAGGGGCTGGCATCCGCCGGGCTGTCGGGAAACAGCGCATGCAGTGGATTAAGCCCGATGGCATCACAGCCCGCCCCCGCCGTCGCTTCGACCAGCCGGATCAGATGACCAAAATCACCGATGCCCCAATCCTCGGGCGAACGCAGCGAATAGAGCTGGGTCGAAATTCCGGTCAGCTTGCGGTTCGTAAATTCCGGCGGCAACCAACCCGCCCCCGGCGATACGATAAGGCGCATCGATGCTGGACCGCCATCGCCATCCTCCAGCCCTTGCAGCGTCAGATCGTGATAGCCCAAAGGCAGTTTGGGTAAATTCAGGCGGTAATGAATATGATCGCCATCGCGGTCCTGTTCGGTAAGCGCGCTCTGGCGCACTTCACCCCGGCGCAAGCCGCCATCTTCCAGCCGCACCGACCAGACCAGCGTGCGCTCCCCCGCCGAAAGCGACAGGGGAATATCCGTACCACCCTGATCATAGAGCACAAAGACCGGCGCCAGCACGGTGCGGGCCGCTGTAGCACCAAATGCGCCAAACGCCGCCAGCAAGGCCCGCTTGGTCACATCCGACGTTTCATGCTGAACCCCATGGATATCCCAATAGCGCGGTTCAATCCCAGCCGCTTCGGCCAAACGGTTAAGGTTCTCATCCATGGAAGGGGCGATCCTTTATGTCGTACTGAGCAGAACCAGCGAATGGGCATTCAGACTGTAAGACACCCGGACCGGACCGAATTCGGCCAGCGGATCAGTTTCGCTGGTATCAAAAAGCCGGCGCCATTCTATCTGCTCGGGCAGACAAAACGAGCTCATGCCGTGACCGGCGTTAATCAAAAGCAAAAAAGTCCTCGCACCATCGCCGCCATCTGCGCCAAGTGCACCTGCATCGCTGGCTTTATGGAACAAAATCCCCAACACACGGGTTTGTGGATCAGCCCAATCCTCGGGCCGCATGTCGCCACCACGGCGCGAAACCCAGGTAACATCCCGGACGCCCGCCGCCCCCGCCACGCCGGTAAAATAATGCGCCCGACGGAACACCGGATGGGCGGCCCGCAAGCCGGTCAGGAACTGTACAAAACGCAGGAAACTGCTATCGGCACTTTCCCAATCCATCCAGGAGATTTCATTGTCCTGACAATAGGCATTGTTATTGCCGTGCTGCGTGCGGCCGCTTTCATCGCCCATAAGCACCATCGGAATGCCTTGCGATAATAACAAGGTGGCGATCAGGTTACGCCGATGTGTCAGCCGTGCCGCATTAATTTGCGCATCCGGTGTGGGGCCTTCCACATCGTGATTGCTGCTGAAATTCTCGGCCGTACCATCGCAGTTATTCTCGCCATTGACCTCGTTATGCTTGGTGGTGAAGCTCACCAGATCAGCCAGTGTGAAGCCATCATGGGCGGTGACGAAATTGAGACTGGCAGCCGGACCACGATAGCCAAAAATATCGCTGGAGCCCGCGATGCGCGAGGCAAAGCGCCCGGCCAGACCGCCATCACCACGCCAGAAACGCCGCATATCATCGCGATATTTGTCGTTCCATTCACTCCACCCCACAGGGAAACCGCCCAGGCGATAGCCGCCATAGCCCAGATCCCACGGTTCGGCGATCATCTTCATACGGTTTAAAATCGGGTCTTGGGTGATGCAGCTTAGGAACGGCGCACCGGGCATATAATTCCCTTCAGCCCTCGCGTTGGTCACGGCAAGATCGAAGCGGAAACCATCCACCCCCATCT
>JBAVPS010000084.1:0-4248 GCA_049693315.1 Rhizomicrobium sp.
GCACCTATCGCGATGGCTTGCGTATTCTGATGACCATCGCGCTGTTGCTGCGCAAGGAACGGCCGCTGTTCTTCTATGGCTTTTTCGCCCTGTTCCTGGCGCTGTTCTCGTTTGTCATCGGCATTCCGGTGGTGGTCGAGTATTTTGAAACCGGTCTGGTGCCGCGGCTGCCTTCGGCCGTGCTGGTTACCGGCACCATGATGCTGGCCTTCCTGTGCATGGTGTGCGGTATCATTCTCGACACGGTAACGCGCGGGCGTTGGGAGCTGAAGCGCGTTGCCTATCTGAAATTCACCGGGCCGCAGAATTTTGACCGTCAGGATCAGGCCTGAGCATGACAGACGGGTTGGTTGGTAAACTCTGCGCCTCGCGCTTCATCCGCTTTGGCGCCGTCGGTGGTGCTGGTTTCTTTGTCAACGAAGCTGCGCTGATGGTCGCCCACGGGCTGCTCCATGCCGGGCCGGATCTCAGCTGGTTCATCGCCTTTATCCCCTCGGTGACGTTCACCTGGTGGGGTAACCGCACGCTTACCTTCGCGGATAAGGCAAGCCGTGGCCTGGCCGCGATGGTTCAGGAATGGGGGCGTTTTGTTGCGGCCAACAGCCTTGGCGCACTGGCCAATTATCTGGCCTATACCGGGCTGATCCACTGGGCACCATACCCGCTGTCGATCGCCTATGTCGCGCTGGCAATCGGCGTGCTGTTCGGCATGGTGTTCAATTTCGTGCTGTCGAAGAAACTGGTTTTCCGCCACAGCGCCTGAACATTTCGCATTCATGATGGCATAAAAAAACGGCCCGGTTTCCCGGGCCGTTTTCGTATACATACCGTCAGGCCTTAGTGGCTTTTGACGTAGAGGCTCCACAGCTTTGCCACCAGTTTGGCATTGGCGTTGCCATTGACCTTGGCGAACGCCGCCTGAGCCTGAGCCTTCTCGCCAGCCGCATAATAGGCCTGGCCGAGACGAACCTGCGCATTGTCAGGATCGGACACGCCCTTGGCGATACCGGCCTTGACCGCATCAACGGCGTCCTTGCCCTTGTTCATGCCGCAATAATCTTCACCCAGCTTGACCAGCAGGTCGCCATTCTTGGCCGAATTGGCTTCCTTGATGGTCTTGGGCAGATTGCGCTGATTGCTGGCAACCGCATCATTGGCCATCTTGACCAGACGCTGGGTGCGGGCATCGCCGAGGATCTTCTTGGCAATACCGGCATCGATCACCGTTTTGGCTTCGTTGGCAAAACCAAACTGCAGGGCATACTGCGCAGTGATGAAATAATCGTCGGCAGTGGTGACAGCGCTGGTGCGGAACTTGATACGATAGATATCAAGCGACTGATGGTCCGACAGGGCCTTGGAGCCTTCAGCGTACTTAATCAGACGCTGCCAATATTCGGGCTTGTTGCTCGATGCAACCAGCTGTTCCAACGCCGCGCTGTAAGTGGCGTCGTCATGAGCTTCATAAGCACAACGCATCAACAGCTCGGTCGCACCGCCAACGGTCTTGGCATAGCGGACGCAACCAGCAAAATCACGCTGCAGATAATAGGCCTGAGCAATGATCTCCATGTTCTTGGCATTGAGGACATTGTATTTGCGCAGCATATCGGCGTCGGCGATGACGTCCTTATATTTGCGCGCACGATAATCGGCGGTAAACTTGGCCTGGGCGGTCACCGCATTGGTGACGGGACCAGCCGAACCACCCGACTTGACCGCAACGAAATCGCGGGTCTGGGTGACGTATTTCTGTTCTTCGGCGGTCAGACCGCCAACGGCTTCGGCTTCCTTAAGGTGAGCCATAGCGGCACTGTAGTTCCCGGAGTTCGCGGCAGCAACTGCAGCCTGCAGAGGCTTACCGACGGACGCACGGACGCCAGCAACAGCCGGGACAGTCGTGAGAACAGTAGCAGCGGCGACGGATGCCGTACCTAACAAAAACGCCGTAGCAACGGCACGCAAATTCTTCGGGATCATCGAAAGACCTCTTTCTGACACGAGACGCAATACTCCGGGTACGCATATTGGCGCACCCGGAGAATTGGTTTCAAGTACTTACTGCCTGTACTGATCCAGACCGGCAAAACCGATCTTTTTCACATTCAAGCGCTGTGCATCCGCCAGAACCTTGGCGACAACACTATAGGTTGCCAAGCGGTTCGGGTTCAGGTGGATTTCAGGCTGCGGATCTTGCTCCGCGGCCTGAACGAAGTAGGCTTTCAGGGTATCGCGGTCCACCGGCTGTTTGTTCCAGGTGATGGTACCATCGAAATCCACGCCCAGGTCGACAACAACCGGCTTCATAAGAGGCGGGTTAGTATTCGGCTGTGGCATATCCAACTTCACAGCATGCGTTTGGATAGGCAAAGTGATGATAAGCAAAGTCAGGAGAACGAGCATCACGTCGATAAGCGGCGTGGTGTTCATTTCGACCATCACCTCACTATCGCCACTCGCATTTCCGACACTCATAGACATGGGTTAATACCTTCCTATTAGGCCGTTACTCGTTGCGAGGTTCGGTGATGAACCCAACTTTCGGCACGCCGGCTTCCTGGCAAGCCAGGACAACACGACCGACAGCCTGGAAACGCACAGCCTCGTCACCGCGGATGTGCACTTCCGGCATCGCCGTCGGTACCTTTGCGCGTCTCAGCGCATCGACGAAGCGTGTCCGGAGCTCATTGTAGTCGACAGGAGCGTTATTCCAGTAAACGTTCTCGTTCTTGTCGACCGAGATCACGATATTTTCCGGCTTGGTGACGGTAGCGATGTTACGTGCGTTAGGCAGTGTCATCGGTACCGACTTTACGATCACCGGAATAGTAACGAGGAAGATGATGAGCAGCACTAACATCACGTCCACCAACGGTGTGGTGTTGATGGTAGTGTTTAGGCCTGCTTCATCGTGGCTTTCGCCAGACTGAACGCTTAATGCAGCCATTATTTTCTACTCCGCGTGACCTGCATAATCCGAAATGGACTTATTTGCCCTTCGTGATCAGATAGGTCTGCAGGTCGCCGGCGAACGCACGGACCTTTTCCATGATGACCTTATTGCGGCGAATGATCATGTTGTAGATCATAACGGCAGGAACGGCGACGAACAGACCAAGGGCGGTCATGATCAGGGCCTCACCAACCGGGCCGGCAACCTTATCGATCGAAGCCTGACCGGCAACACCGATGGCGATCAGGGCCTGCAGAATACCCCACACCGTGCCGAACAGACCAACGAACGGGGCGACCGAACCGACGGTGCCGAGGAAGGTCACGCCACCCTGAAGGCTGCCATTGGCATCTTCAATCTGACGGCTGAGCGACATGGCGATCCAGTCATTCAGACCAACCAGCGAGGTGCCGCCTTCAGACGCCTTGACACCGGCTTCCGCCATACCGCGGAAAACCGAGGCCTTCGGCAGCTTTTCAATACCTTCGTTCAGCGAACCAGCGGTCCAGAACTTGCGTTCCAGCGACTTGGCCTGACCGAGGATCTTGCCCTGCTCGAAATAGCGGGTGAAGAAATAGAACCACGTACCGGCCGACATGATCAGCAGCACGAACAGAACGGCCATCGAGACCGGGTTCTTCTTGTGGATGATGTCTGCGAGACCATAGGGGTTCTCAGTCGGTGCGGCAGCCTTAGCTACTGCAGCGGCAGACGGCGCGGCCGGGGCGGCGGCACTGTCCTGAGCCATCGCGGGAACGGCGGCAAAGCCGGTCAGGATTGCGAAGGCAGCGGCAATCTTCAGATGCTTCGATATCATTTGAGTACAACTCCGTAGCTGTCGAAAGAAAACTTAACGTTGCGTTGTTTGAAGTTCGTGGATGTAGGGCTTAACGATTCTTCAAGTCCCAAACCACTTGAGATTTCCAAGGCACTTCAATCGGAGTGCCACCCTCGCCTGTAGCGGGTTTGTAACGCCATCTTGAAGCGCATTTGATAGCAGCTTCGTCAAGACGTTCCGAACCGCTCGATGTGGCGACCGCGAGATCTTTGGTCGAACCATCGACAGCGATGTGGAAAGCAATCACCGTGGTGCCCTGTTCACCCAACCGCAGAGAAAGCGCCGGGTATTCCTGACCACACGAATGTGGACGACCGATCGAAGCCGGTGACGACAGCTGCTTGACGGCAGGCTGCGAGACCTTGTTCTGAACGGTAATCGTGGTGGCCGGAGGGGGCGCATCCGAAACGATCTGGAAGTCTGGCGGCGGCACAAAGGGCGGTGGCGGTTCAGCCAG
>JBAVPS010000085.1:0-3031 GCA_049693315.1 Rhizomicrobium sp.
GCTGAGCAATTCGCCTTCATATGCCTTGAGCGCCGCCCGGTCGAAACCAGACAGATATTCCAGCGCCACGCCCAGACCATGGGCTTCCAGTATCGGCGGCGTACCAGCTTCAAACCGCGCCGGTGCATCGGCATAGGTGATGCGATCCTGCGTGACCTCGCCGATCATTTCCCCGCCACCCTCGAACGGACGCATGGCCGCGAGCAATTTTTCCTTGGCGTAGAGCGCGCCGATACCCGTGGGGCCATAGAGCTTGTGCCCGGTGATGGCGTAGAAATCGACATCGAGATCCTGCACATCGACCACTTCATGCACCGCCGCCTGACTGCCATCGGCCAGCACCGGGACGCCATGGGCGTGGGCCCGTGCCACAATAGCTTTGAGCGGGGTTACCGTACCCAGCACATTTGACATGTGGCTGATGGCAACCAACTTGGTTTTTGGCCCGATCGCTGCTTCCACCGCATCGGCAGACAACGAGCCATCATCGGCGACATCAACCCATTTGAGCACCGCGCCATTGCGTTCGCGCAAGAAATGCCACGGTACAATATTGGAGTGATGCTCCATCACCGACAGCACAATCTCGTCACCGGGCTGAATGCGCGGCGCAAGATAGGAATAGCTCACCAGATTGATTGCCTGGGTGCTGCCTTTGGTGAAAATAATTTCGCTGTCACGTTTGGCATTGAGGAACCGCCGCACCCGCTCGCGCGCAGTTTCGTAGGCTGCTGTCGAGGTCGCTGACAGATAATGCACACCGCGATGCACATTGGAATAACCGGTGGTGGCCAGTTCCTGCATGGCGTCCAGCACAACGCGTGGCTTCTGCGCCGACGCACCGTTATCGAGATAGGTCAGCGGCCCGCCATAAACCGGGTGGCTGAGAATGGGAAAATCATCAATCGGGGGAACAAATGCTGTCACGCTACGGTCTCCATCGCCCGCGGCAGGGCCGCTTCGACTGCCTGTTCAATATCCGCCCGCATCGTGTCGCAGGCAATCGTTTCCACAGCTTCGGCCAGAAAAGCACGGATCAACATGTCTCGCGCCTCGGTCTCGCTGAGGCCCCGGCTGCGTAAATAAAACAGCGCATCGGCATCAAGGTCACCGATCGCCGCGCCATGGGCGCATTTGACATCATCAGCAAAGATCAGCAGTTCCGGTTTCAGATCCGCTTCGGCCCGTTCGGACAGTAAAATGGCCCGCGCGGTCTGGCGGCTGTCGGTGCCATCGGCGCCTTTTTGCACGCTGATGCGTCCCTGATAAACCGCGCGCGCCTTACCCCCGGCAATATATTTGAACAGCTGATTGCTGCGCCCGGCCGCCTTATGTTCGATATGGGTGGTGACATCAGCATGATCGGTGCCGCCCAGTACCGACACGCCGGAAATATTAACCTCGGCGTCAGGCTCGTCCAGCAGCACATGCACATCGGTGCGCGACGCCTTGGCACCGAAATTGGCATAATGTCCGGTAAAGCGCGCCCCACGCTTCAGCAGCACCTCGACATTCTCATAGGTGACCGCCTTGGGGGCCTGTTCGTTCAAACGCCAGTGGGCGATTTCCGCACCGGGGCAGGCCAGAAATTCGATCCCGACATTGCGCAGCGACGTCGTATCACCCAGCGCGGTTTCGGCGATATGCAGGCTGGCATCAGCTTCAACCAGCACCAACGCGCGCAAAGCCCCGTCACCGAAAATCTGTACACGGATTGTACCGGCACGCACACCGGCATCCACCCGCAAGGCAAAGCCCGTGCGAACAAAGCCCAGTGACGCCTTGGCCAACGCCGAATCTGCCCCCAGCACGCCGAAATGATGCGCCACCCAATCGGGCACCGGATCATGGGCCAGATCGAACAGTTCGACACCATCGGGCAAATCGCCGATCTGCCAGCTTGCCGGGACAGCATCTTTCACCGCTTCCGGCGTCAGAATGCGTTTAAGGTCGGTATATTTCCAGTCTTCGACACGGCGGTGCGGCAAGCCTTGCGCATCAAAGCCTTCAACCGCGGCGGCGCGCCGCTCGGCCACCGTCGTTACCGTGCTCATGCCACACCTTTGAGCACGTCGGCATAACCGGTCTCTTCCAGCTCCTTGGCCAGTTCCGGTCCGCCATGCTTGACGATGCGCCCCTTGGCCAGCACATGAACATGGGTCGGCACAATGTAATCCAACAGACGCTGATAATGGGTGATGACCAACGTGCTGCGATCAGGTGCGCGAAGGGTGTTGACGCCTTCGGCCAACATTTTCAGCGCATCAATATCAAGGCCGGAATCAAGTTCGTCGAGAATGGCGAATTTCGGCTCGAATAACGCCATTTGCAGCACTTCAATGCGCTTTTTTTCACCGCCCGAAAAACCAACATTCAGCGCCCGCTTCAGCATATCTTCCGGGACATTGAGCGTCTTGGCATGTTTGCGCACCAGCCTGAGCGTTGACAGCGCATCAAGCTCGCTATCGCCACGGGCGCGGCGCTGGGCATTCAGCGCGGCTTTCAGAAAGGTCATGGTGGTGACGCCGGGAATCTCGACCGGCATCTGCATTGCCAGAAACAGGCCGGCGGCGGCCCGCTCCTCGGTCTTCATCGCCAGCACATCCTGACCGTTATAGGTGATCGATCCTTCGGTAACCTCGTACCCCGCCCGACCGGTCAGCACATAGGACAGCGTCGATTTACCCGAACCGTTCGGCCCCATGATGGCGTGGACTTCGCCATCACCGATTTCCAGCGTCAGCCCGTTGAGAATTTCTTTGCCGTCTACGGTGGCATGCACGTTTTCGATCTTAAGCATTATCCCACACTACCTTCCAGGCTGATGCCAACCAGTTTCTGTGCCTCGACGGCGAATTCCATCGGCAATTGCTGCAGCACTTCCTTGCAGAAGCCATTGACGATCAGGGCAACGGCTTCATCTTGCGAAATGCCGCGCTGCAAGCAATAGAACAGTTGATCTTCAGCGATTTTAGATGTCGTCGCTTCATGCTCAATCCGTGCGGTCGGATTGCGGGTTTCGATATAGGGC
>JBAVPS010000086.1:0-3158 GCA_049693315.1 Rhizomicrobium sp.
GGGCTATGTCATCTATAAGAACAGCACCCCGCAAAAGAATGTATCGGTGCGTTTACGCATCGCCACCGGGTCCATGATGGAATCTGAAAGCGAGCGCGGCGTCGCCCACTTCATCGAGCATATGGCCTTTAATGGTTCGCGCCACATTCCGAAGGATTAGTTGCTGCCGCTGTTGCAACGCCACTGTATGAAGCTAGGCCCGGATGCCGGGGCCGTTACCTTCCCGGACAAAACGGAATATCTGCTCGACCTGCCGGACAATGCCCCCGCCGCACTGGACGCCGCGCTTTTTGTGATGCGCGAATTCGCTGGAAATCTGTTATTTCAGCCCGATGCCGTCAATCACGAACGTAACACCATTCTGGGTGAAGAACGGTTGTGGAATACCCCGCAAACGCAGGCCATGTCAGGCTGGCGCAAAGCTGCCTTCACCGGGCAGAAATTTGTCACCGCGGGCAATGCAATCGGCTCGACGGATGTCATCAAGACCGTACCGCCGCAAGCGCTTGTCGCGTTCTATCATGCCTTTTATCGCCCGGCACTGACCACACTGGTGATTACGGGCGATATCGATCCGGTGCAGATCGAAGCCAAAATCAAGGCAAACTTTGCTGACTGGAAGGCCGTGGGGGCTGCCCGTCATGTCACCTTTGAACCGTATAAAACCAAAGGATTGCAGACGTTCACCTACGCCGCGCCATCCGTAACCGATATGATAAATGCCACCTGGTTCCAGCCCTATGACACCAGAGCCGGAACACGCGCAAAAGCCAACGAAGATATGGCAGACAGCATTCTAATCGGTATCCTAAACACCCGGCTGCAACGTCGGGCACAACAGGATGATGCCGCCTATGTTGGGGCAGGAATAGTGCAACAGCCCATATTCCAGACTGCGCAACTTCTTCAATTTGGCATCATGCCCAAACCCGGCCAGTACAAAAAAACCTTCGAACAAATCATGCAGGTTTACCGGCAGTTCGTCAGCTTTGGTGTAACCGCGGAAGAGATTGCCCCGATTGTTGCGGCAATCGAAGCCAATACAAAAAATGACGTGGCTGGCGCCAAGACCCGAAATTCAGCCGCAATAGCGGATGCGATTATCGCAAATCTTGACGCCAATGACGTCTTGACCTCACCGGTGCAGAATGAAGCTGAGTTTGCACGGCAAAAACCTAGTTTGACGGTAGAAAAACTGAACCTGCGTTTAAAGATACTGTTCGCCGGGGATGGCCCGTTACTTGCGCGGATTGCCGAAAATAGCGGGGATTACGATGCCGCCGCCATGAAGGCCACTTATCTGTCAGCGATGCAGGAAACGGCCACGGCATATAAAGCCGAAGCGGCAGCCCGCTGGCCCTATACGGATTTCGGCAACGCGCAAATACCCATTGCACAAAAGGAGTATAAAGATTTCGGCGTTACCCGTTACAGCTTTGCCAATGGCCTGACCCTCAACGTCAAAACGACCAAATTCAAGGACAATCAGGTTCTGGTCAATGTCGGCTATAAAGGTGGTCTGGAAACCCTGCCGCCACAAACCAACGCCCCAACGTGGCTGACCAATGCTTATACGATGTCCGGTAGTTTCGTCAGTGGCGGATTAAAGAAGATCACACTTGAACAGATTGATCGGGCGTTAGCCGGAAAAAATTTCAATGTGATATTTGGCATCAGCGAACAGGAAGCCACCTTCAGCGGTGTTACCACTGAGGCGGACCTGCCTACACAGCTTCAGTTATTGATGGCCTATGCCACCGATGCCGCCTATCGACCAGCCCTATTCGATCAGCTTCACAGCGCCTTGCCGATGATTTATACTCAACAAGCCAGCAATCCGCTGATCATGCTGCAATCACACCTGCGCGACCTGACACACGCCGGGGACAAACGTTTTGTCTTACCATCCCTTGCCGAAGCCGAAGCCACATCCCTTGCACAGGTGCAAAACCAGATCCAAACAATGCTGGCTAAAAGCCCTGTGGAAATTACCATTGTCGGTGACGTCAATCCGGATACCGCCGTCAAAAGCGTAGCGGCAACATTTGCGACATTACCGATACTGCCCAAAACGGTTGCGATAGCCGATGGCGGGGATCATTCGGCATTCCCGACGCAAAACCTGCAGCAAATACTGCACCACAATGGCCGGTCCGATCAAAGCCACAGCCTGCTGGCCTGGCCGGTGCCGGGTGAAACACAAGATACCCAGGTATCACGCGGACTGGAAATTCTGACAGAAATTCTCAACTTCAGAGCCTTCAACACCATTCGTCAAAATCTGGGCCAGGCCTATGATGCCAATGCAAAACGTGACCAATCCTGGGCCTTTAAGGATTTCGGTTACATCGCGATTTCTGGCTCAGTTGCCACCGGCAACGACGCGGCGTTTGTGACCGCGGTGAATGGCATTATCGATGATCTGAAAACACATCCGGTCAGTCAGGATGAGCTGGACCGCGCCCGCAAACCGCTTCTGGAGCATTGGCAGAATGACCAAAATGACAATCAGCACTGGGTCTACACCATTACACATGTCGATGATCAATCAACCATCGCGAACGTGGTCTATAAAACCCGCGATGAGATGAATGCGGTTACACCAGCCATGATCCGTGATCTGGTGCAGAAATATTTCGTGGCAGATCGGGCCCTGCATGTCGAAATTCTGCCGCAGAATAACGCCGGAACGAAATAGATCCAGATGACAGTTCCGGTGCGGATTACGATTCAGTCCGCGCCGGTTAAGGATCGAGGGAGAAACGGATCGGTACGACCAGATCAAAACTATCCCCGGCGAGCTGCGATGGTGGCTTGGGAAAGGGTTGTGCCCGGCGCGCCAGCGTCAAGGCTTCGTGATCCAGCGCATCATAGCCCGAACTTTTATCGATCCGTGCACTGTGTACCAGCCCTTCACGGTCTATAACAAAGCGCAGATAGACCACGCCCTGTTCGTGCCCGGCAGCAGCTTCGGCCGGATAGCGCTTAAACAACTCCAGCCGCTTAAGCAGAATGGCCGCCCAGTCGGCCCGAAACACACCGGAATCGGGCGCCGATGTATGTGTCGGTACGGCTGCAGCCCCCACAGCAGCTGCGGTAGGGGCCGCCAATGATACCGCAGGGGCCATCGCAGTCTGTTCAGCAGAACTGTGCAAGAC
>JBAVPS010000087.1:0-3775 GCA_049693315.1 Rhizomicrobium sp.
GCGCATCCAGATCGACCGACCGGCTGTTGCTGCCCACACTGGTGCCGGTTTCCATATGCACCGGATTGCCGTTGATGGTGACAACGGTGTAACTGGCATCCAGACCACGAACGGTCAGGGTTTTACCTTCGTCGGTGCCGCCATCGCGTGACAGTGCCACACCGGGAACCCGGGCCAGAGATTCAGCGATGTTGGAGGCCGGATATTTGCCGATATCCTCAGCAATAATAGAATCCCGCACCCCGACGGATTCACGCTTCAATTCCAGCGCCTTTTCAAGGCTGGCGCGATAGCCCGTTACAACAATGGTTTCAAACGCCTCACCATCCTGTGCATTTGCCGCGACTGAAAAAAAAAGCGACACGCTGCCTGCCAGAAAAGAAGAACCAAGCAGAAATTTTCTGAACCCTTGCTTCGCAACCATGTGCATTCCCTCGTTTCATGTTTTTTTGTGCAAGAGTGGGCAACCCAACGGGCACAGATACACATGCGCGGCAAATCGGCCGCGAGGAAACAACATCGGATTGAATGAACCACCCCGGCTAAAGCTAATTTTTAATCAGAGCTTCTAGGCATTTAGTGACGGGCAGACGCCACCAATGGTGCATATTCACGCATATACACTCATAGGTAAATAATATTATATAATAAATAACCTGCTGTTGCCGATCTAGCACAATGCCGTGACCGAAAGTGATCACGGCATGCACCGGAACCGGTACGGCAATCGCGCCAGAGGGGTAATCGCTATAAGGACAGCCCGCCTTGGTATCCCCGTGCCGCGCTGTAGAGCTTGGGGTCCAGATCAGGCACCGGGCTGGCTGCCCGCATCAGCACCGGAACGTTCTTTTCGTCCAGGCGCAATGTCAGCGAAGGAATTGTTTCGAGTATGGGCTTTAAGTGCGCAAAACTGGCCGGTTTCGACAGATACCCAAGCACCCCGAGCGAGAGGGCGTGCCGCCGGTCTCTTTCGTAATCGGAGTTGCTGCAGATCACCACGGGAATCCGCCGTAAGGCTTCATCCTTGCCCATTTCCTCAAGCATCTCGAAGCCGCTCATACCCGGCATGTTGAGGTCTAGCAGGATAAGATCAATCTGACTGCCGGCATCGGTCGCATCATGAATCGCCGCAAGACCGCTTTCGCCATCATGGGCAATGACGAAATTACAACGCATGCCGATGGGTTCGCTCAGGAACTTTCTGGTCAGATAAATATCGGCATCACGATCATCGATCAGCAGAATGTTAGCCACCGTCCCACTGCTTTCTTTGCTCGCGATAGAAAGAACCGGTTTTTCGATCAGCGCAGACGGCGGACCGGGCAAGGTAAAGCGGATTTCGGTGCCGTGTCCGGGCGTGGTGCTGCACGAAATGGTGCCGCCCTGCAGTTCGACGATCTTGCGGCATACGGTCAGGCCCAGACCAGCATGAGTTTCCTTGCGGTCGAGGCGGAAGAACGGCTTGAAGATCTTTTCCTGATACTCCGGCGCGATCCCGGGGCCGTTATCGCTGACACAAATCCCCCAGTTGCCATTAGTTTCACGCGTGGCCGCAATGTGGATTTTCACGGGATGCGGGGTGTGCTCGATGGCATTGGCAATCAGATTTTCCATCAGCGTAATGGCTTGCTCGCGGTTGACGGAAACCACCGGCAAGGCGTCGCTGGAAATAACGGCATTAAGCCCTTTGATAAGGGGGGAAAGCCGCCGGATTGCCTCGGTAACGGCATCGTCCAGCTTCAGATTTTCCATTTCAAACGTATAGGTGCCGCACAGCTGGGTGTAGTTGAACACCTTGCGGATCATCAGATCCATCCGCTGTGCCGCCGCACGCACATACTGCATGGGCTCGCAGGCCGCCGCATCGGTAAAGGTGCTGTCATCAATCATCTCGGCGAAAGAGCAGATGGTGCGCACCGGCTCCTTGAGGTCATGCGCGAGCGAGCGGGTAAAAATTTCGAGTGTGTCGCGTTGTTCGCTGATGCGGGCCTCGCGCTGGCGCACAATGTCGATCTGGCTCTGCAAATCGGCATAAAGCTGAGTATTTTCCAACGCCACCGACGTGGTATCGGCCAGCGCCTGCAGAATGGCAACTTCATGGTCTGTGGGATGATGGTGCGTGGCCCAGTAGTTGCCAATGGCGGCAACCGGCTCTTTGCGGCGAACCGGCACCATTGCCAGACTCTTGACGAAGGTCGGCCGATAGACATCCGCCGGGATCCGGGGATCAGCATAGATGTCGTCGATCACAACGGCTTGCGCATTCTGCATAACCCAGCCGCTGATGCAGACGTTAAGCGGAAACCGTTTGCCCTTCCATAACGGGCTGATGGCGTTTTCCTCGACGTAATAACACTGACCGTTATCGCGTAACACGAAGGTGGCACCATCGGCACCGGTCAGCTCGCGGGCCGCGCGCCGCACGATCTGCACTACGGCGTCGAGGGTTCGTGCCTGCGACAGCAACTGGACGACATCAACCAGATGCTCCATAGCCTCGGTATACGACACTTCCAGCGATAGGCTTCTGCCGCGGTCCAACATGCATCCTCTCTTGATGAGGATTGGGTCCATGCCGTTTCGGGGCATGGATGGAGGATCAAGTATATATCAAACGCGCATCTTTGGCGTGCTGGTTGCAACCAGTCTGGTGCCCCCGCCCGCGCAGTGCAGGATATAATTCTTACCCTGTCCGACAAAAGGACATGCGGGCACTTCTCATTGTTTCTTTTATAGAATTTATCCAAACGCGCGGCGCGGATATTTCGGATTCAAAATATTTTACTGCGTATCCTCACCAGCATAATGAACAGGATGGGATGATTGTCCCTCAAAATTAAGACAATACAGTGCACTATTCGTTTACATAAACGCGCAAGCCGTAAGACTGCTGTCACAGACAGCAGCAATACCGCCAAACGACGAGGAACACATTCCGCTATTTGAAAAGATTGGTCGGAGCGAGAGGATTCGAACCTCCGACCCCTAGTCCCCCAGACTAGTGCGCTAACCAGACTGCGCCACGCTCCGACACTTTATGCTGCACGCCGTGCTAATAGGGGATGGGCACGACCGCGAGGCCGATGCGATAAATCAAAATGACGCCGGGCACAACAGCTTTTCGCACCGCCCCACCTAAAATCGCTAAATTTCTCAAAAAAAACAGGCACCAACCAAAAGCCACCGGGCTTTTGGGCGGCCCGCATACTGTGGGCGAAGCTGCTTGGCCCCACCCGCGCGTTGCCCTTAAGGTGCCCGAAGCCCCATGCGCGGCACCACGCGCAGCCGCTGTTTCAGCGTCAGCAATTCGGCCAGCAGCATTTCCAGCTTCTCGCGGGATTCTTCGGCCAGATCCTGATGCAGGCTGACCAGACGGGCCACCATGGCGTCGGCCGGATCATCGGGGCGGAAAGCGGCCTGCGGCTCGGGGGCGTCACCAGGCTCCAGTGCAGGGGCCGCCTGGACCGAAACCTCGCCCCGGCCAATCTCCATCACGAAGCGCTGACCACGTTCGCGCAGCAGCTTCTGCACGCCCTTGATGGTGTAGCCTTCGCCATAGAGCAGCTTGCGGATGCCGCGCAACAGATCGACCTCGTCCGGTCGATAGTAGCGGCGCCCGCCAGCGCGTTTAATCGGTTTGATCTGTGAAAAACGGCTTTCCCAAAACCGCAACACATGCTGCGGCAAATCCAGATCCGTCGCCACCTCGCTGATGGTGCGGAAAGCCTCGGGCGATTTCATCGACATAATCATAGCATCCGGTACCGGTACCGAC
>JBAVPS010000088.1:0-3044 GCA_049693315.1 Rhizomicrobium sp.
CTGTTTCAGGAAGTGCTGCTCGACGTCGGTGACAACAAAATCATCCTGTCGAACCCGGATTTTGTCGCCGACCAGCCCTGACATTATTATGTATATAGCGCGAGCAGAAGCCTCATGCGGATACACAGCATGAGGCTTTTTCTTTTTAAAACAGCCGATTACAGCGCGGCCTCAATCACCATGCCATCATAGGCCGGTTCAACACCGTCAGGCAGTTCACGCCGCAGCGTATCGTAATCCAGATCGACGTGCAGATTGGTCAGCACGGCGCGCTTTGGCTTGACCCGCGCAATCCATTTCAGCGCGGTCTCGACATTGGCGTGGCTGACATGCGGCGTATAGCGCAACGCATCGACAATCCAGCATTCCACCCCCTCAAGCGCCGCGAAAGCATCCTCGTCCAACGCATTGACATCACTGGAATAAGCTACTGGGCCGACCCGAACACCCAGCGAACGGATAGCACCATGGCTTTGGGCGAAGGTGCGAACGGGAAGGGCGCCCCCTGCCCCGTTGATGGCGAAATTCTCGAACGGTTCCGGCAGCACATGCAGCCGCGCGATCGGCGGATAATAGCTGCCGGGTAGCTGGGTGAAGCAATAAGCAAAGCGCGCGGCCACACCACCAGCTGTTATGCGATCTGTGTAAACATCCACCGGCTGCTTGGTCAGATGATAGACCAGCCGAAGATCATCAATTCCGTGTAGCTGGTCGGCATGCTCATGGCTTAAGACCACGCCATCCAGATTGGTCACCCGCGCCATCAGAAGCTGCTCGCGCATATCCGGCGAGGTATCGACCAACATACTGGTGGTGCCGCCAGCTTCACCCAGCTCGAACAGGGCCGAACAACGATGACGGCGGTTTTTCGGGTTATTCGGATCGCACGCACCCCACATCCCCGCGCCATCAGGCCCGCCCAGCCGCGGCACACCGCCAGAGGAGCCAGAACCTAAAATCGTCGTTTTCAACACCGCACTCATGCTACCGCCTTACGGAACAGCCGGAAGAAATTGTCATTTGTGGCCAGAGCCAGGGCCTCCGGCGAGACACCCTTGATCTCGGCCAGCTTAGCCGCCGTATGCACCACGAAAGCCGGTTCGTTGCGCCCGCCACGTTTGGGGATTGGTGCCAGATAGGGCGCATCGGTCTCGACCAGCAGGCGGTCGAGCGGCACATCGCGCAAAATCTCCACCAGCGCGTCGGCTTTCTTGAAGGTGGCGATGCCCGAGACCGAGATATAGAAGCCAAGCTCCAGCGCTGCCTCGGCCAAAGCCCGCCCGCTGGAAAAGCAATGCAGCACGCCGGTGAATGGCCCGCCAGCCATTTCTGCCCGCAACACGTCTGCGGTTGCTTCGTCGGCGGCACGGGTATGGATGATCAGCGGCAATCCGGTTTTACGTGCCGCCGCAATATGATGGCGGAAGTTCTTCATCTGATCGCCGGCGGTTTCCGGGCTGTAGAAATAGTCCAGCCCGGTCTCACCAATCCCAATCACACGCGGGTGACCGCAAAAGGCTTCAATCTCCTCCGGCCCGCTTAAGGGATCCGTCAGGGCATATTCGGGGTGAATGCCGATCGAGCACCACAGGTCATGTTTTTCGGCAATGGCCAGCACTGGCGGGAACGTGGTGAGCTTGGTGGCAATCGCCAGCATGCCGCCCACACCAGCCGCCCGGGCCCGGGCCACCACATCATCAACATCATCGGCAAACTGCTCGGAATCCAGATGGCAGTGGCTGTCTATAATCTTCGGCATAATCCTCACAACATCCCTGCCCGCCGCGAAGCCCCGCTTAAATGCCGCGCGGTGCCCAGCAGCAACTGGCGTGGATCAAGATGCAGCGCCCCGGATCGGGCGAACCGGGCGGCAAGTTCTTCATGGACTTTAAGCCACGGGCGCAAATCCGATGTATCGGTCAGCGCCCGGCTGCGAATTCGGCGGCTCAACGATTGCAGCAGGAAATCACCCAGCATGGTCTGGCCATCGGCGATACGGCCAACTTTCTCGGCCAGCGTATAAAGCGCCGACACGTTGGGCGTTTTGGCTTCGTCGATCAGGCGGTTGGCGGCATCGGCCAGCATCAGCCCGTCGCTGCCCGCCAGCCGCAACGCGGCACCCAGCGAACCACCAGACAGCGCGATCAGACCGCCGCGTTCCTCGGCCGGAATATCGGGGGCGAGATTTTTCAGCTCGGCATCCATCGCGGCATCGCTTAAGGGCCGCAGGGCAATCTTCTGGCAACGCGAGCGGATGGTGGGCAGCATCCGCCCCGGCGCATGGGCCAGCACCAGGATCATGGCGCGGGCCGGGGGCTCTTCCAATAATTTCAGCAAAGCATTGGCAGCGGCATCGTTCATATCGTCGGCGGTGTCGATCAGCGCCACGCGCCATCCCCCTGCCCCCGCTGTCATGCCGAAGAAGCTGCCCAGCTTGCGCACCTCGTCAACCGACAACACGGTCATCGGCTTGCCGGTATCCGGGTTGATACCCCGGCGCAGCACCAAAAGACCGGGATGCGCCCCCGCTGCAATCAGTTGGGCATCGTGAAGATGTGGCGGCACCGACAGATCCGCCGGGCCTTGATCCGTAGCGCCATAGGCCAGCAGATAGCGCGCGATGCGATACGCCAGCGTCGCTTTGCCGACACCGGGCGGACCACTGATCAGCCAGCCACCGGGTGGCAGACCGGCACGGATCGCCCGCGCCATCACCGACAGCGGCCCGTCCTGACCAATCAGGCGGTGCGTCAGACGCGGGTGCAGCGCTTCCTCGACACAATCGAGGTGTACCGGTTGCTGTACCGCCTTTTTGGCCATGTCGTCAGAAATCCGCCTGTAAAATGCTTATTGCAGCCCGAATTTTTCCGCCACGGCCTGCCATATAGCGACCGAAACCTCGTCCACCGCGGGTTCGGCCGGGATGACAACATAGCGTTCGCGACCGCGCCGGGCCAATTCGAGATAACCCTGCCGCAGTTTCTCATGAAAAGCGACGTCGAATTGCTCGAACCGGGTTTCGTCATCGCCGCGCTTCTGGGTAC
>JBAVPS010000089.1:0-3181 GCA_049693315.1 Rhizomicrobium sp.
GGCCTGGGCCCTGCCAAAGGGGGATGACTACTACGCCGCCACCCTGATGGCCGGTGCCACCGGTCAGATTGGGCCAGGCATATCCTGTGACAGGCTCCACCGCGAGGCCCTCGATGAAATCGCCAAAATCAACACCCGCCTTATTCCGCTACTGCAGGCCCAGGGCTTTAAAACCGGCAGCGTCGGCGCACGCCTGCACGCGCTGGCGCAGGATACGCGCTATCTTTATGAGGACAGTGCGGCAGGCCGCGCCGCCGCCGTCGCGGATATGAATGGCTGGCTCGCCGCCGCCCGCCCGGCGCTGGCCCGCCAATTCGACTGGTTGCCAAAGGATGTTTCGGTTGAGATGGCCGCACCGGGCAAACGCGGCTGGCGGCAGGCCCCAGCCTATGACGGCAGTAAAGCCGGGGCGTATTATGTCGATCTGCGCAGCATCCGCGCCCGCCCGCACTGGAGCCTTCGGACCGTGGTGCATCACGAAACCCTGCCCGGCCATTTGCTGCAACAACCCATACAGGATAAGGTTGCCCCACCGGCGCTGCGGGTACGCGCCACCGGCATGACCTATACCGAAGGCTGGGCGATCTATGGCGAGGAGTTTTGCGCCGAGCTTGGCCTGTTTGACGGCGATCCTTTAGGCGAGATCGGTCTGTGGCAGTCGGTTCTGATGCGGCTGGCCCGCCAGCTGATCGATACCGGCATCAATTACAAACGCTGGAGCCGGGAACAGGCACTGGCCACCCTGTCCGAAGTTTGTGGCGATATGCCCGAGCCACTGACCGCCGAAGTCGATCGCGTTGTGGTGCAGCCCGGCGCGACCGCCGGGCAGGCCATCGGCCGCACCGCCATCTGGCTCTTACGCCGCCACGCCGAAAGCGCCTTAAAAGGCCGTTTCGACCTGAAGGCGTTTCACGATATGGTGCTGAACCGGGGGCCGGTCACCATCGCCATGCTGCAGCGCATGACGGATCGCTTTATCGCTGCCCGTCAGGGCTGATCAGGCCTTATTCGCTGCCCGCCAGCCAGTCGCAGCGGATATGGGCATCAAGCCGCGGCAACACCATAGCCAGCGCTTCGTGCATCTGGCCGACAAAACCATAGGGCGGGTTGACGATAACCAGCCCGGCGGCAGCCAGCTTTTCTTCCGGCACGGTGTTGAGCATGATGTCGAGGCGCAGCACCTTGTCCGCGCCGCTGGCCAGAATTTCCCCGCAGAACCGATCGGCATCGGCCGTGGATTTGATCGGGAACCAGATCAGATAAATCCCATTGGCGAAGCGGCGATAGGCATCGCTAAAAGCCCGCCCGCAGGTAGCAAATTCATCGGGGGCTTCAAAAGGCGGGTCGATCAGCACCAGCCCGCGCCGTTCCGGCGGCGGCAGCAGCGACGGCAGGCTGGCATAACCATCGCCCTCGATCACGCGGGCTTTGCGAAACGCATAAAGGACCTCGCGCAGACCAAGCGCTTCCTCGGGATGCTTTTCCACCGCCACCAGACGATCCTGCGGCCGCAGATGCAGTGCCGTAATCAGCGGGGAGCCGGGATAAACCGGGCCGGTGGCACAAAAATCGAGATAGGCGTGCAGCAGATCCGACGGCGCGGTCACCCCGGCGCGCAGGCGGTCGATCCCCGCGGCGGCCTCGCCAGTGCGCTGGGCCTCCTTATCGCTGAGATCATAAGCCCCGCGCCCGGCATGGCTGTCGATAACGGCGAAGGGTTTCTCTTTCAGCCTGAGATGACGCAGGATGGCGATCAGCGCCAGATGCTTGACGACATCGGCGAAGTTTCCGGCATGGAAGGCGTGTCGATAATTCATCCCCCTTCATAAAACCAAAGCGTCGCAGGAGGCAAAAGCCGAATGCGCTTGTGGCAGAGAAAAATTATCATATAAATGTCGCTGTTTGCCAGAAAACCAGACAAACAGGGTTTGCACAGAGCGTGCGGGGCGGGTAATGCTTTGCCCGCCGCGGGGTCTGTGCCAGTACAAAACAAGCACGCCGCCGTGCCGAGGGAGGGATCCGATGCATTTATCGACTATCGACATTGTCGTCGTCGTCATCTACGCGATTTTCATTTTTGGCCTTGCTCAGTTCGTGTCTCGCGAGAAAAAGGGCCACAAAAAGGATAGTAAAGATTACTTCCTGGCCAGCCGCTCGCTGCCCTGGTGGGCCATCGGCACGTCCCTTATTGCGGCAAATATTTCGGCCGAGCAGATCATTGGCATGTCCGGTTCGGGCTTTGCCATTGGCCTCGGCATCGCCTCCTATGAATGGATGGCGGCGATTACCCTGCTGATTGTCGGCGTGTTTTTCCTGCCGGTGTTTCTCAAGAACGAGATTTACACCATGCCGGAATTCCTCAAGCGCCGCTATGGGGCCAACATCCAGATGGTGATGGCCATTTTCTGGCTCATCCTCTACGTTTTCGTCAACCTGACGTCGATCCTGTGGCTGGGGGCCAAGGCGGTTCACACCGTCACCGGGATGACCCAGGAACAGAGCCTGATCATCCTTGCCGTTTTTGCCGGGGCCTATGCCCTGTATGGCGGCCTCAAGGCGATTGCGCTTACGGACGTGGTACAGGTTTCAATGCTGGTGCTGGGCGGTGCCGTTATTCTGGTGATCGCGCTGACCCGGGTGTCGGGCGATGCCTCGATCACCGGGTTCTTTGCCGGCATGCATACACTGGCCACGGATTTGCCCGATCATTTCCACATGATCCTGCATCCGGACAGTAAGTATTATAAGGATCTACCCGGTCTGTCGGTCATTCTGGGCGGCATGTGGGTCGCCAATCTGAGCTACTGGGGCTTCAACCAGTACATCATTCAGCGTGGTCTGGCCGCCAAATCGATCCGGGAAGCCCAGAAAGGCATCGTGCTTGCGGCCTTCCTGAAACTGCTGATCCCGCTTCTGGTCGTGGTGCCGGGTATCGCCGCCGTTATTCTCGCCGGTCAGTATGGCTGGAAATTCGAAACGGCTGACGACGCCTATCCCCATCTGATGCGGCTGCTGCCGCCGGGCCTGCTGGGCATCGTCTTTGCGGCACTGGTGGCGGCTATTATCGCCTCGATGGGTTCCAAGGTGAACTCGATCGCCACCATCTTCACCATGGACGTGTTCAAAACCTTTAACAAAAACGCCAGCGAAAAGACGCTGGTCCTCGTCGGCCGGATTACGG
>JBAVPS010000090.1:0-3190 GCA_049693315.1 Rhizomicrobium sp.
CTGGCGTGTAGTGCAAACCGCTAATAATTATATCTATGAAGGTAACCCAAATCTGCAGCCGATGCGCGAAAATAGCTGGGATGCATCAATCGAATATTTCTTCGGAAAATCTGGCCAACTTTCTGCAGATTATTATTTAAAAAAGCCTCATGGTTGGCTGTTTTATAGCTGTCAGACAGAGAATGATGTTCCCGAATTTAATGGTGAATCTGGAACTGTTTGTAAAAATCGTAACAGTGGTCCGGGCAATTTTGAAGGTTTTGAATTTACGGCACAAAGCTTCTTCGACTTTCTGCCCGGTTTCTGGTCGAATTTCGGCGCGAGTGCAAATGCGACGCTCTTGTCTTCCTTTAAGGTACTCTACCCGTATGAGGGGGATGTGACAAAAATATCTGGTGTTTATGATGCACAGGATACGTCGCGTTATACTTATAACCTCGCATTGTATTATGATACGCCGGAATTCAGTACCCGTTTGTCCTATAACTATCGTGCAAGGTATCGTAGCTGGGTTAACACGGATTATGTTCAGTACTCACCGTATGTTAATCCGACGTCTCGACTTGATCTGGCAATAAACTACACGCCGTATAAGTTTGTAACGTTCAGCCTTGAAGGTTCAAACCTTCTGAAAAATAATATGCGTACATGGTATGGTAAGGAAAATCTCTTGCCTTCTGGATTGCGTATGTCGGCACGTACCATTCAGCTGAGCATTCGTATGCGTAATTAAAGGTGACGTTAGCAGCCGGTTATTCCTGCTGCCCGGCATTGCCATCACGTACAGCGGCAGGAAACTGCCGCTGTTTTTTTATGAGAGCTATTTTTTGATGGGGGTGTTGCCGTGTTCAAGCCATTTGCGTTCTGTCTATGCGTTGCGATGATGGTGCCTGCTTCAGCCGTAGAAAATCCTTTTGCGGCGACGGATGCCTGGCAGCCGGGCAAGTTTGCTGCGCTGGTGACGGACTTCAATCTTTCCGCCCATTTTATAACCGATAACAAAGTGCTGTTCCGCCGTGGGGCCCATGGCGATGGCGCGATTTATCTGGCCGATCCGGCCACGGGCAAGACCGAAACGCTGCTGACCGAAAGTGCGCTGAAAGCCAGGCTGATCGCCACCGGAATCAAGGCTGATGACATTCACGATGTCCTGCCGCATGGCTATGATGCCGCCACTAAAACTTTGCATCTTGCGATGGGCGGTAAGGCGTGGGCCTACAACATCGCTACAGCGGTTCTGACGGAAGACAAACCGCAAGGCGGTCCCCCAAAGCCACCAACCGATGTTGCCTCGCCCGATGGCAAGCAGAAGGTGATCAGCCGTGGCTATAATCTGTATCTTGTCGATGTCAAAACCGGCAGGGAAGTCGCGCTGACCAAAGACGGTTCTTTCGACAAACGCTATGGCACCAACTATCCTTTGTTCGGTGATATGGCGGAGGCCAATTCCGACACCCCGCCGATGCCGCTGGCCGTGCAATGGTCGGAAGATGGCACGCGGCTGCTGACCTATCGGCTTCTGCGCAATAACGCCTATATCTGGCATGAAGTGCAGCAAACCCCGCCGGATGACCGTTTCCCGCGTATGTTCACAACGGTTTATCCCACGGCGGGTGCGAAGAATGTGCCGCAGTTTCAGCCCATCGTTATTGATGTGCGGGGCGCATCAAAGGGCAAGGTCCAGATTAAAGAGCTGAATGTGCCCAGCCTGTCTGAACTGTGGCCGGGTGATCCGCCGCTGTGGTGGGAAAAAGACCGCGTTATGTATGAGTGGACCCGCCGCGGTTATGGCGATGTTGATCTGTACACGGTTGATCCCGCCAGTGGTCAGGGCCACATCGTTGTCCGTGAAGCGATCAAGCCGCTGGTCACCGTTACGTCGAGTTCCATTCGCAGTGCGCCGGAACTGGGTGGTTTTCTCAGCATTTCCGAACGCAGCGGTTGGGCACAGCTTTATTTTCTGCCCGCGGGCAGCGATGCGGCGGGTGGCAAGGCGCTGACCACCGGTAATTGGGAGGTGGCGGAGGTTGTGCGCGTCGCCAAGGGTGCCCCGATCCTGATCCGTGGTAACGGGCGCGAGGCGGGCGTCAATCCCTATTTCAACAGCCTGTATGCCGTTTCGCTCGACGGGGCGATCACCAACCTGACGCCGGAACCGCTCGATCATCGCACCACGGTTTCCGAGGATGGCAAATGGATTCTCGATGAAATGTCGAGCCCGACGGTGCCGACCCGCACTGTGATCCGTGCCGCCGCCGATGGCCATATCGTGCTGGAACTGGGCAAGGCTGATCCGGCCCCGCTCTATGCCGCCGGAGTGACTCCACCGGAGCCCTTTGAAGTGCTGGCCGATGATGGCAAGACCATGCTCTATGGCATGATCCACCGCCCACGGAATTTTGACCCGTCGCACAAATATCCGGTGATCGACTATGTTTATACCGGGCCGACCACCCATGTCGTCGACGAAAGCTTTGAACGCAATGTTGCGTCGTCGCTTAATACGCTGGCCGAAATCGGTGTGATTGTTGTTTCGGTCGATGGCCGTGGCACATCGCAGCGCGGTCAGGCGTTCCGCCTGCCTGCCTATCAGAATATGGGTGAGGTTGGGATCGACGATCATATCCATGCCATCAAGGCGATGGCGGAAAAATATCCATACATGGATCTGACGCGGGTCGGCGTCTATGGCCATTCGGCGGGTGGTTATGATGCCGCGCGCTTTATCTTGCGGCGTCCGGAATTTTTCAAGGCGGCGATTGCCAGCTCGGGCATTCAGGACCCGCGGCTGGATAAAGCCTGGTGGCCCGAGGTGACCATGGGTGCTGCCGATGATGCGACATGGGAGAAAAATTCCAATATTCCGGTGGCGGGCAACCTCAAAGGCAAGCTGATGATCATCCATGGCGATCTGGATGATAATGTGCCGATTGCCGCCTCGATGCGCCTGCACAAGGCGCTGGTCGATGCGGGCAAGCTGCACGAGTTCGTTATCATCCCCAACCGCACGCATAACACCTATACCGACTATTATCTGCATACGGTTTATGATTTCTTCACCCGCACGCTGGTGGATCAGTCCGCGGGCAAATAGATCGGAAAAAGCCCCGGATGATCCGGGGCTTTTTTATTGCATCGCTATGGGGTGATTTTCAGCAGCACCACACCATGGGCCGGTATGGTGTAGTGA
>JBAVPS010000091.1:0-1804 GCA_049693315.1 Rhizomicrobium sp.
CGCCTGGGCAGGCTGGCCAGCCGGGCAGCCTGTCGCTGCAGTGCCGCGGCGACATCCGGCCCGGCGGCTCTGGCGCTGGCCCCAAGTCGTGAAACCATCGGTGTGACAATGAAATCCGGTGGCACCACACCGCGGGCGGCATCCTGTGCGATCGTTTCGCTGTCGGCATCAATGGCCCGCACCAGTGCCGGATCGTTGGCCCCCGGCGTGGCCTTCTGCCAGGCCCCGTTGCGCTGGGTCACCACATAGGGGCCCGATTGCGCCGGGTTGTAGCCTGCATCGGCTTCTGCCATGGCGATGGTGATCGTCTGCACCATCGCGCCATAGTCATCCAGCGCGGCGGGGCTGCGGGCCAGTTTCTTCAGCGGCGGAATCTCTTTTTGCAGCTGATTTAGCGGCGCATCGGCCAGCCGGGCCAGCGCGGTGTAAAAGGCATCATCCGTGGCCGGGATGGCGGGTTCTGCCCCATCAAGCCTGCCCCATCCCGTCAGAGCTATGGTGCAGGCACCCGTTTGTAACAGCTGGCGGCGATTGGGCATGACGACATCCTCCGATATGCGTTTTTCAACTGGCAGCTCTGTGGCCGCTTCGGTAACCGGTAGCAATTTGCCCCATTTTATTCGCCGCAGCTAGTCCCTATTGGCTTCACCTTGCGGCGCAGCTAGTGCTTGGTCATAAGTTTTGTGACAGTCTGTTCGTAACATGCATCCTTTAGATTTAAAGGCTATACAGTGGCTAACGTAAAAGTTGCAGGTGTTGTTTTCGATCTTGGCAATGTGGTGATCGGCTGGAACCCCGAGATCGTTTTTGCAGATATGTTCCACGGGGATCTGGCAAGGATGGACTGGTTTCTGACCAAAATCTGCCCGCCGGAATGGAATGCCCAGCAAGACGCCGGTTACCCCCTCGCACTGGCGACCGAAGAACGTGTGGCGCTCTATCCGGCCTGGGAAAAGGAAATCCGTGCTTATTACGGCCGCTGGATCGAGATGATAACCGGACCGGTGCCGGGAACCTATGAACTGATGCAGGATATCGCGGCGGCGGGTTTGCCGATGTATGCGCTGTCGAACTGGAGCACCGAGCTGTTCCCGCTGGTGACCGACACGCTGCCCGCGTTCAAGATGTTCCGGAAGATCTTTTTGTCGGGGGCCTATAAGATGGTCAAACCCGATGCGCGTTTTTATGAAACCGCGCTCGGCGAGATCGGCATCCCGCGCGAGGCGCTGGTCTTCATTGATGATAATGCCGACAATGTTGCCGCATCCAATAAGCTGGGGCTGAAAGCGTTCCGCTTCACCACGGCTGATGCGTTCCGCGCCGATCTGCGAAGTGTTGGTGTGGCGGTATAACAGGCCGCATACGGAACACATTAAAAGCCCGGCGCTGCCGGGCTTTTTGCTGTGGCTTAAAGATTGAAACCGCCCGAAACCTCGATCCGCTGGCCATTGATCCAGCGCCCGCCTTCGGACAAGAGCAGTGCGACGGCGCCGCCGATATCGTCCGGTAATCCGACACGACCCAGCGCGGTGTGGGTGGCAATATAGCCGTTGATTTCGGCATTATCCCGCACGGCACCACCACCAAAGTCGGTTTCAATCGCACCGGGGGCGATGGTGTTGACGGTGATGTGGCGGGCCCCAAGTTCCTGCGCCATATAGTGGGTCAGAACTTCCACGCCACCTTTCATCGCGGCATAGGCCGCATAGCCCACCATACTGAAACGGGTCAGGCCGCTGGAAATGTTGATGATGCGTCCGCCTTCGTGGATTAGCGGCAACAGCTTCTGGGTCAGGAAGAACGG